>CAYRXJ010000118.1:0-4893 GCA_964428235.1 uncultured Candidatus Bathyarchaeia archaeon
GTCCAAGGATAGAAGGGATATGAATAGTTCGGGGCTTTGATTTTAGAGAAAATGCGAGAACTATCACCGCAATTGCCAGAATTGCGATCCCGATGAAAGCGTGAATGATTAGGGTCGGGCCTACGTCAAGGACGGCCGTCAGAAGCCCGGTGGCTGAAGTCTCAACTGAGACCGGGCTCGTGGGAACGGCAAAGAGGTTGACAGTATCTCCAAACCATCCCTGAACAGTTAGGAGGATGAGGATCAGCACGATGAGGCGCCGAAGCTTTCTCCAATCAGGTTTGGTTTGAGTCACGATCCCCCGTTCACGGATTTCGGAGATTAGACTATTAACAATTATTCCAGCTTGTACGTTCTGCTGTCAGGTCTTAAGGCTCGTCCGACCCAATAGGAAATCAATGGCGGATACCACAGGTATAGCCTGATTGGAACTCCGAGAAAGGTCCAGTCCCAAAACTGCGGAGCAATCGAGACTAGTGTTAGTGCGGCGAGCACGAGCATCCGGTTGCGTCCATTCCGGAAGAGTACGACAAGGTCTGGAGAGACTAACTTTCGCTCCTCCACGCTGATGACATGAGCAAAGGTTGCTAGTATTATCAGAATTCCGCCGAGATCGAGAGCAAAGAGCGTGGAGGAATAGTTCTGGATGGCGGAAACCGTATCTGGTGTAACAGAGGGATTTACCACTTCAACTCCATTGAGCAGATAGGGAATGATAGCATCGAGCAGGAGCAGTCCCACGTTGAGGAATGTGACTGCCCTAGTTTCGACTGGCAAGACGGACATGTATGTAGTGTAGATCAGCCACGCCGTAATCAGTACAAGAAAGGTATACGCAAAAGCGAGAATATGGGTCGTTATCTCCTCAGTGTTCTTCGGCGGATTCGCAATTAGAGCGATAGATCCTATCGAAAGAGAGAGTCCAAAGATTAGATCGGCGAGAGTTTCAATGCGTGGTCGGGGATGACTCGTCCCCGTCTGTCGTTGCATCCAAGAACCCTTCGAACAATTGTCTATATGGTCTTTTGGAGGCGCAACTTTCTTAGTCTCCCAATTCGATTCCCAAATGCTGTCTATTGGTCTCAACGGGGGTCGGGGAGCTAGATCAACTTCTCAAGGACGGCTACCCAGACAAGTCTGCCATACTCATCGTTGGACCGCCGGGAATAGGCAAGGAAGCGTTGGGCTACTGGTTCGCCAGAGCCGGACTCGCGAAAGGCGAGTTTTGCATGTATGTCACCCGATTGTCAGTTCCAGAGATCGTCCAAGACACGAAGGCTTTCGGAGCCGAAATGAATGGCTCAATCGTATGGTTTGCAAGAGATGGAGGACAATCTCGAATAGACATCAACGACCTACCCGGTCTATCTGTCACAATCAAAGAAACGTTGAGGAAAAATGGAGAGAGACCGATCAGAGTAGTTACCGACATACTCTCATCGCTCCTAATGTTGAACTCGCCGGAGACGATCTACCGGTTTCTATCTCAGCTTCTATCGGAAGTGAAACAATACGATGCTGTCGTGCTCGCGACCCTAGAAGATGGAATGCATCAACCCCAAGTTCTTGCTGCCATGGAACAATTGTTTGACGGGGTTTTGGAGCTACGATTGTACGAAGAGGGGTTGAGACTCCGATCACTCTTGAGGATAATGAAGATGCGGGGGCTGCCGCCAAGCCCGTCTTACTTCAATTTCTCATTCGTGCATCACAAAATGGAGATTAGTCCACATGCTAGATGAATTTACGATTCTCTTCCTGTCGTTGTGGTTCTTGGTGGTTGCAATTTTTGGATATTCGTCGTACTGGGCCTTCATAATTCGGCGCGCCTTGGTGCAGCGCCTATACAGGAGGCAAGCGTGGTGGGTTGGCTGGATGGCAATCTACTTTGTTGCTCTCTCGACATTTTTGACTCTGGCCTTGACGTTCAACGTCAATTTGTTACCCATCAACATTCTGGGCGGACTGTTGATCTCTTCGGGTTTCATCGTCCTGTTTCTATGGATCGATTCCACGATTCGAGTCGCGAGAAGGTCCGACCCTCTCTACAGGGACACAGCCCGATGGAGTAAGCTCCGATACTTTTGGGGACTCGCTACCGTAGGCGGTGCAATCGGAGCACTGTTCGACTCGATCACTTCAGGGTTTAACTCGGTTGCCCCTTTCAGTGGAGCGTTGTTTTTCGGAGCGATAACACTCTTGCTTAGCGCCAAGAGATCTGGTGACCCAACCCTTCGCCGACATCTCAAGTGGACCGGCTTGTGCATATTCATTCTCTGGTTGGGAAATCAGATCATCGGTCCTCTCTTCAACCTCATATCGGACGCATATTTTGTTGAATCGATAGCCTTGGGTCTGGTAGGACTGAGCGCTTATTCTCTCTATCGAAGTGCTAGATCTCTCGCCCCGATCAGCCACCTGTCGACAATAGCACCTAGCGGTCTTCAGCAACTCGCTGAGACCTCGCTCTGAGAAGGGCCTTCTCTGCGGGAGAGACTTGAGCCGAAGTCCCTTTACTCTCATCTCGCATTGAACTGTATGCTGACAGGAGTCTCTGCTCGTCGTGAGAGAGTATCTCGGATGATGTCTGGGTCAATGCTGTTAGCCAGTCGTGGTCAATCGGTGGTCGGACAGGAGGGGTGACGGACTGAAGCAACTTCGCAACGGTTTCAACTCCGCTTTCGTCTCCGGCTAGGTCTAGGTCGCCGTTTGACTCGTCAATTGCCTTTCCGAGCCATCGTCCGAAGGAGTAACCGATCCAGTAGATTATCTTACTCGGATTAATCCTGATGAGCCTGTACTTGTAGAGCTTCCTCTCGTCGGGGAGTTCTTTTCCTCGAGCGTAGAATGTGAGCATCCCAGGATATTTCTTTGTGAAACCAATCATCTTAGGCCCCACCGAAAGTATCGAAACAAGCGTCCGCCCGATCGTGAATATTTTCGCTCTGCCCTGAATCATTGCTCCACAGGCTTCGATTGTTACCTTGCCGTTGTCTACAATGAACGAAACTGTAGGGTTCAACTTCAGGATCTTGAATTTTGCCGCGCTTATGGGAGTCATGAAGTAGAGTTTCTGATCAGAGTAGTGGAATGCGATAGGGTAGCTGTATAGCTCTCCACTTTTCGAGATCACCGAAAGATATCCAATCTTGTTGTTCTTGAGAACCTCAATCACTTGATCAGGAACTGAAGACGATTCTTGCTTCGGCCGCTTCATTTCTCCATTGTCTGCCCGTACACTTCCTCCGTCGAGTACACCTCGAGGCCTGAACTTTTGATCACGTATGGTCTCGGAGTAGTGTCTATCTTGGAGCCCCGCAGTTTCAGAGCTTGGATTGTTCTAACACCCTTACGAAGTATCTTGAGAAGAATCACTCCCTCCGCGGGATACTCTTCAGGCTGCAACACTCTGTCTTCCCCCGTGGTAGGTAGCTCGCTTGTCAGCAGACAAGTCGTCCCCGTCGATTGAAGCACCTCGACGAGATCGAGAACTGCGGGTCGTCGCTCCTCGATCTGGGGGAAGCGGAAGACTAGGTCTGATATCGAATCGACGACGACCCTTTTCGGGGATAACTTGTCAACACCTTCTTGCATGAGGTCGATCAGATTGACTAGGCCGAGTTCCCTCCCGCCAACTGGAATTCTTCCGACCCTCGCCTGCTCAGGAATGCGTCTAACTTCCGTTGCGTCGACGTATCCGAATTTGCCCTGGGTCTCAAGGGCTGTGAAATTCATGCCCAGACTCATCATCTCTGCCGTGAATCGGATCTTGGTTTAGTTCATGCCAAAGTACACTCCCTTTTCGCCAGCGTTGTTGGCTCCGAAATGCAAGAATTGAGACGCGAGAATGGTCTTACCGGTACCTGGCTCGCCAAGCACTAGAATGACTTTGCCTTCTGGAAACCCGCCATCCAAGAGCGCATCGAGACCCGATATCCCGGAACTGACCCTTCGCGAGACAAGAGAATCAGCAGACTTAGGGGGAAGCTGGGGCATGGTCACCGCAGATTTCTGAATTCGCCTTTATGGATTCTGTTGATTTGAGCGAATCCCTTGGAAAGTGCGATTCAAGGATATCTCTCTTCGTCTAAGGATGATCGCGTAGCCTGCCGTCGCTATCACACCAATTTGGAGCACGGAGCCAGCGAGAAAAGTCACCAGTGCAAGAGATTGGCCTGTGTTGGCGAAGGAATAGTGTTCCGGTTGCGGTAGAGATACCGCCAATGTCACGATGGCAAGCACCACTGCAGCTGGATAGGCCATGTACATTTTCCTGATTGAGGCCACAGCAACGATTGCGTAGAGCACCCAGCCAATGAGAATCGAGTAAAGCAGGAACGATGGAACCGACAGCAAATAGAGCTGTATTAGAAGCAAGATGCCGAGGAGAACTGACCCATAGATGAACAAGTTCGCCGCTCGCCTCGTCTTCTTGAATCTCCGATTGCTAGTGTCCAATGCATGATCACCCTAGGGTCCTTGTCATCATTTGGGGAAGAATCTTTCCCGGCCGGGACTTGTAGGCGGGAATTCCGACTCCAACAGCGATCATGGGACTTTTATCTTTCGCGTGGGGTGAGAAGAATTCTGTAACAGCGTCGTCGAAGAAGGTCGAGCCCGAAGCACCAAGACCTGACGCGTAGGCTGACAGGTAAATCTTGCCGGCGTGGACTCCGGCTTCGAACTGCGCCGCACGATAGCCCCTGTTTCCGAGAGATGAGAGTACCGATCCAAGTTGGGTCATCAAGAAGAACACGAGGCTTGCATCGCTGAAGAGAGGCTGTTCGAGACACAAATAGCCCGACATTGAGCGGTTCTTGAATCCCTTCAATTGTACCATCCTTCCGTTTTCCTTGTCATAGAAGTATGACCCCGAAGGCAGTCCTTCGACTT
>CAYRXJ010000119.1:0-1312 GCA_964428235.1 uncultured Candidatus Bathyarchaeia archaeon
TCTATGGTCCAAACCAGGCTCTATGGTTCGTCCAGTTCAACTCCGGCCAGATCGGAGAATTATTCCCCGTTAATTCCACGATTAGAGAGTTCAACATAACTGAGAACGGGGCCAACCCCGCCTCTTTAGCCGTAGACGGATCTGGAAATGTATGGTTCACCGATCAAAAAATCCCGAGCATCTGGGAATACTAACCAGCCCTTAACACGTTTCGCCAGTACAATACTACCGTCCAGAATTCTACCCCCGTTTTTGTTCTTCCCGATACCAGTAACCATGTCTGGTATACTGATACGACAGCAAATTACATTGGAGACCTCGCCCCAGCTACGGGTACTATAGCTCGCTACTCATTACCGACTTCAAACTCCGGTCCAGCGGAACTCGCGTTTCAAAACGGAACATCCTACTTGTGGATCACTGAAAGTTTTGCAAACAAGATCGCGAGATTCGACACCTCCACGAACTCATTTCGAGAATTCGTTCCACCTTTCTCGATGCTCTCCCCGGTAGGACTAGGTTTTGACGGCAAACAAGATCTGTGGATATCCGAGCACCGAGGGAGCTCGGTAGTCGAACTAGTTCCTTCGAATTCTACCTGGAGAAAATATCCGACAAGCCAACCAGCATCCCTGGATCTCACCGCGCCAGCTACGATAACACTTGACAAAGCCGGCCGAGTGTGGTTTGTCGAACACTTCAGCAACAAGGTTGGAAGGCTGGACCCTCAGACACGGGTAATAAACGAATTCGGAATACCCGCAACAGGACCAGTCTACTCGCTCAGAAGTGCGGTCGACCCTAGTGGGAATTTTTGGTTTACAGAAGGCTACGACAACAAGATCGGCATGATCCAATACAACTCAACTCCTGCTGTACTATCATCTTCCGTCCTTTCACCGATATCAGTCAGTTCGGGTCAGTCAGTTAACTCTGCGATAATCCTTGAAAACAACGAATCGTCTTCAATCAACGTTCAACTAAATGTCACAAGCACGTTCACCTCGAACGCTCAGACATCCGGTAACGAGGTCTCACTGTCCAACTACACTCTCACACTAGCTCCCAACGCTCCGACGAGTGTCGAGGCAAAGATAACACCTGACTGTGGTCTTTCCCCTGGATTCTACGCGGCGGGAGTGGTCGCCAGCTATGGGAACTATTCAGTGATAGGCGTCATCTTCCTACAAGTTCAAAGTGGCACATGCATCCTTAACCTCCTTCTAACCTATCTCCCATTCACCATAATCGCGGCTGGGGCAGTAGTCCTCGTCGCATTCGTTCTGATCCGGAAACGAAGGCCTTCAACCAC
>CAYRXJ010000119.1:1412-4862 GCA_964428235.1 uncultured Candidatus Bathyarchaeia archaeon
GCAAGAACCAGAATCGATCCAAGTGGGTCTCCAGATGGAACCTGTGGAAACGGAGTTGGCGAGAGCTGACGGAAAGCCTGAACGGCCCAGGTCATCGGGTTCGACGCCGCAATCGCGCCTAAGACCCCGGGAAATACCCCGGGGGGATAGAATAGTGTACTTAGAAACGAGAGCCAAAGCTGGATCGCACTTCGAACAGTCACCCACATTTCAATGCTTGAAGAAAACGCGGATATCGCCATAGACAATCCGACGATTCCCATTGAAAAGGTCGCGACAATTAGATACGCAATGACGATCTTTGGAGAAAAAATAATCCCATAGAGGTAACATATGACAAGTGTTCCCGGAAAAGTTGCCACGACGCTCCTAACCACTCCTCCCATTACTCTTGAGAATGCCAAGACAGGTCGTCTTACAGGGAGGGTAAGCAGGTAGGATGTCAGATCTTTGATGTATTTCTCCCGCCACACATCTCGTCCTGACTGGAAGCCAGCAACCATAGCGGTTACAAGATTGGACCCCGGCGCGATGAAGAGGAAGAAATTGATCCCCTGAACATTGACAATCCTTCCTAATGCCGCGGCCGTGATGAAGAGGTCGATGGTGAAATTTGCGAACATGATTGCGACCAAGAAAGCATCCGAAAAGAGAACCCGAATGTCTCGCTCGATGATCAGTGGAACGAGTCTTACATTACTCAAGCGTGAATTCCTCCTTCAAGACGACGGAAATAGAAAGCGGCTCCGAGGCCTAAGAAAATGACGACGAAAGCAACGAGCCCCCCAATTGATAGAAAATCAAAGCTGTAGCCTATGAGCGAGTGTGCGTTGGATGCTGCAAGTGAAACTGGCGAGAAGGGTGCAAATGGTTGAACAAATGGGGGAAGGAACTGTACTGGGAACGCCGCTATGCTTGCACGTGAGACGGCGAGCTCTAGCAGCGCGATAACTACATCAAATCTATTGGCGGTCTTCACGCTTACCGCCATGGTTATCGCCATTCCTGTGACTCCAAAAGCCAACAAAAAGAGGGAGGCTACCGTTGTTAGAATTGCAAGCGGTTGATCAAATCCCCAAAACACGGCAATTATGATTAATAATGGAAGTGTGTAGATTATTCCGCTTATCGCGCCGCCTAGAGAGCGTCCAATAATGAACTGCCGGCGTGGAATGGGAAGGGTTAACAGATAGTCTAGAAGGCCTTCCTCTGCTTCTTCAAAGATGTCATATCCGATCACGAATGATATTGATGCAATAGTAGTGACTACGGCTCCTATTGCATAGTATTTCCAGAAATCAAAACCTGCGATGTGCACTAGTGTTGCAATCAGTGGAGCGAAGACGAAGACTTGGATGACGAATGAAAGTCCTCGCGTGATGATTATCCAAGGCGTTCGGAAGAGAACGGAAATGTCCCGGTAAGCCATCTGGAGGACCAGATGAGCAGACGGCTCAGAAGGGAAAGCGTCCTTACTCAAGTCGTTGGCCAGTGTATGTTAGGAAGACATCTTCGAGACTGACTTCTTTCAGCTTCACGCTTGCTACCTTGAATCCCTGAGTTGTCAGTGTATCCACGATCTTCGGGAGAAGAAGCGTTCCTGAGTTCAGGAACACCATGATCTTGTTGTCCTCTTTCTGGACATCTCGCACTTCGGGGAATTTTGTTAGGAGCTCTGGTCTAAATTCAGAGCCGTTTTCCAGAGTTAGTTCGAGAACCTCTCCGCCCTTGACCGTTCCTTTGAGCTGGTCAGGGGTTTCGCTCGCCACTAGCTTTCCTTTGTTTACAATCGCGACTCTTTGGGAGAGGCGTTCCGCCTCGTCCATCATATTCGTGGCAACGATAACAGTTGATCCTTCATCTCTCAACTCTTTGATCATCTTCCAGACCAACAGTCTGCTTGGCACGTCGAGAAAGGCAGTAGGTTCGTCGAAAACAGCTATTCTGGGTCTTTGAACTAGGATTTTTGCGTCCTCAATTTTCTTCTTCATGCCTCCGCTCATTAGCCAGGTTCGCTTCTTGCGAGCATCCCACAGGTCGAGCGTCTTCAACACCTCTTCCACCCTTCGCTCACGTTCATCTTTGTCAAACATCGTGGTCATTTTGAGGTGCCAGTTCAACACGTCATACCCACTAAGGATACCGTCAACTCTCGGATCCTGAAATGCGATTCCAATCACGCGTCTAACATCATTAGGGTGTTTGACCACGTCAAACCCATTCACAGTAATTGTGCCGCTCGTTGGCCTATAGACAGTCCCCATCATCAACATCAGGGTCGTCTTGCCAGCTCCATTTGGGCCTAGAAGACCAATAATCTCGCCATCTTTAATGGTCATAGTGAAGTCTTTGACAGCATCGAGCGCCCCGAAGCGTTTGCCCGTCTTGTCGAAAGTTATCAGAGAAAGCCGCTCCTAAGTTGTAGACCTGCAGACAGCACCAACGATGCCTGGTTTGAGCGAAACTGTGGATCGCTGGATAAAAACCCGCGAGCACGCAGTCAGCCTTTTTGAACGTGGCTTGATCACAAATTATAGGCTAAGATGGACTTTACGAGAACCGTACTATCACGTCGCATGATAAGATCATTCAAGCCAGATCCCGTTTCAAAAGAGAAAATTGATCGAATTCTTTCGATCGCTCAACACTACCCGAGTGCCGGATACAGCCAGGAGGTCGCGTTCGTCGTTGTCATGGACTCGGAACAGCGGAAAAGAATTCTGAAACTGAGGAACTTGAGGAGCAACGCCCCTGTAATGCTGATCCCTTGCGTTAGCGAAAAAGTTGTTCATGATCGCTATCATGAGCCTGACAAGATTCGCCCTGGAGGGAAGGAAATCGAATGGCCCGTGCCCTTCTGGTACTTTGATGTCGGTTGTGCGTGCATGCTGGTCTTCTTGGCGGCAGTAAGCGAAGGACTCGCTGCGTCATTCGCGGGTAGTGTTGGAATCTTTCCACCGGAATTGCTTAGAAAGGGACTCGGGATCCCAGAGCGTTACGAGCCAGTGGGGGTCCTCTCAATCGGGTATCCAGACATCACCAACGAAGTTCCTTCGCCGTCATTAAAACGGAGGAGGCAATCAACGAGCGACTTCATCCACCAGGATAAGTGGTAACCCAACGGGAAGAAAACCATCAACGTCAGAGATAGAGCCTGCAAGCGGAAGACTGCTCAGGTCACCTGGCCTATAAAAATGGTCAGCTTTCCGACCGCAATACCTAAATTAGTTACATTTCTGACCGACAATCGAATAGTCTTTTGAAACCACTCACTATAATTCTGCCCTCATGCTTCTCTCTGTTAATCCTGTTAATCTCCACGGCTGGGGCGGTGCCCGCGATGAATCCGGCAAGCTTCGCAAACTACAATATGGCCGCAACCACCACCAATATCCAAGACTGCACCTCATCAAACGCCACTATTGCGG
Organism: uncultured Candidatus Bathyarchaeia archaeon; assembly: GCA_964428235.1. Classification (GTDB taxonomy): domain Archaea; phylum Thermoproteota; class Bathyarchaeia; order 40CM-2-53-6; family 40CM-2-53-6; genus 40CM-2-53-6. The sequence goes on from CAYRXJ010000119.1 coordinate 4,841, forward strand.
CATTCGTCTGCAGCACCCAATC
>CAYRXJ010000120.1:0-4860 GCA_964428235.1 uncultured Candidatus Bathyarchaeia archaeon
TCGGAGGGGGAGTCGGCATCGGCGGTTTCCTGTGCCTTGGTTGGTACCAGTAGAGTAGGACCGCCAGGATCACAACGTAGAGAATCACGCCGCCTATTACGGCTAGTATGACGGAGCCTAGTTGGCCGAGCGGACCGCCTGGCGAAATATATCCGAGCAGCGCCGACAGAATAATTGTGGCGACCAAACCCAAGATGACTTGGACTCGGCTCGGTCGTCGTTTGTAGAATGCGAGCGAAATGATGCCGGGAGCGAACATAGGGCGCGACAAGAACCTCGCTGGGATATAAGGAGCCGTGACGACACTCAATTAGAGCATGCCGATTCCTTAGCGCTATTGGGAAGGTAGTTGATGTGATCGGAGAGGTGCGTAGTTGTCTGGAGTGAAATGTTTGGTGGACCGGGCGGGATTTGAACCCGCGACCTTCCGGTATTTTGACCATACCGTTGATGGTTTGCAAACCGGACGTTCTTCGGCCTGACAAATCGTCAGCATACCAGGCTGAACTACCGGCCCACGCAGTCCCGAATCCGATATTCAACACCGTTAAAGCCTTTGACGGAATTGCAAGATCAAGCGAGAATTCTCTGCGTGAATTCTGATTTTTCCTGACCGCCTAGGGCCTACTCTGATCTCCCTCCACCGACCTTTGCGTGAAAATACGTGAGTTGTGGGGCCGCCGGCGGGATTTTCTCACCTTTGTGGGTGTTTCGAACCCGCCCCGCAGGCTCCATTTGCCAGGGCTAGCGATGCCCTTCAGGCCTGTACGCTACCAAGCTACGCTACGGCGGCCACGCCAATGCCCGGAAACTAGTGAGAGGAATATGTAAGTTTCCAAAGCCATGAAACCAGAATCTTGCTTTTTTCCAGCTAATTCCCGAACGATTCGGAGTCAGTTTGCCCTTCAAAACCGTCACAAACCCGTTCATTTTCTCGCGCACGTTGGGGGAGATTTCAACGAACAAATCATTTCGCCTGTGTGAAACCTTCCGAGTCTAAGCGTGATTGAACATGACCAAGACGCTGTTTTCTGCAAAACCGCTATTCAATCCCTCACTGTCTAACAATCGGCAAGTGTAAGAGAAAAATGGCAACTGCGAAAAACGAGCTATTACTACTACGAACATTCCGCCTAGCACTCCCAGCAGCCCTGTTCGCCACCCTCCTTTGGACTCTCGAGTTCAGCGATTCTACCCGACAATGGGTCTACAATGGTCTCGGAGCCAACGCCAACAACATCGTCTTCATCCTCGGCCTCGTACTCGTCCTTGGTCTCTACTGGTTCATGGGCGTCTACGAACGCAAGATCATGTACGAGAACCGCCACAACACAAGACCCGCGTTCTAACAAGAGACCCAACAATCACCGCCACCGTTCCCTCCTCTTCCTCTTAGTTCGATCTCTGATCTTCTCAGTTGGGTTAGCGTAGCCAAGGCTATCTACCACCCGGCCCGCACCTCAAAGAGCCCGAAATGAGAGTCGGAGTACACGTTTCGATCTCGGGAAGCCTTGACCAGGCCGTCGACCGCGCGAAAGAAGAAGGATGCGAGGCCTTCCAAGTTTTCACACGAAATCCTCGAGGCTGGAAATTCGCAGATCTAGATCTGGAAGAGGTCAAGAGCTTCAAGAGCAAACTGAAGGAGTCTGGTCTTGGGCCTGTAGTCGATCATATGCCGTATCTTCCGAATCTCTCTTGTCCGGAAGACGAGCTCTACGAGAAATCAACTGCAACGCTAGCTGCTGAAGTTGACAGATGCGGGACGTTGGGTATACAGTACCTGGTTCTTCATCTCGGTAGTCATCTGGGAATGGGGAGGGATGTTGGTCTTCAACGGCTCACAGACGCCTTGAACATGGCCACGAAGCGCGTCAAGAAAGATCCATGGATACTGCTGGAAAACATGGCTGGACAGAGAAATAGTATGGGGTCGAATTTTCCAGATATTCGCGAGATTATTGACGGTGTGAAAAAAACTGAGAAACTGGGGGTCTGCCTAGACACATGCCACGCTTACGCTTCAGGAATGGATCTTCACACAGAGAAGGGTGTCGCACAGACTCTTGCGGATTTTGACAAGATTATCGGATTTGAAAGGTTGAAGGTTGTTCATCTCAACGATTCGCAAGGTGGGCAAGGGTCTGGGCTAGATCGACATGAGCACATAGGAATGGGGTATATCGGAGCAAAAGGCTTCAAGACAATACTCCATAATGATCACATTCGAGAGCTTCCTTGGATCCTCGAAACGCCTGAGGACGAGAGACGAGATGACAAGGGGAATCTAGAGATGGTTCGAAAACTCGCAAAATGAAAACTTCCACAAGTCTACAGTCTGCACCAGCGATTCACAAGATCATACAGGACGCTTCAGGTGCGATCAAGCAGGCTCGAAAAAACGATCCTACGGCTCTCAAAGAAATCAGTGATTCGACAGACGGTGATCCGTTCAGGGTCCTGATCGGGACGGTGCTGTCGCATAGAACTAAAGATGAGGTGACTGCTGCGGCGTCAACTCGCCTATTCGCCAGATTCCCCGATGTCAAAGCGTTATCCAAGGCGAACACCCGGACTGTCGTGCGACTCATCAAGCCTGTCGGATTCTACAACACCAAGGCACGGACCGTGAAAGAGATCTCGAAAATCTTGCTAGGGAAGTATGGCGGAGAAGTCCCCCGGAGCATGGAGCAGTTGCTTGAGCTTCCTTCTGTCGGACGCAAGACGGCCAACTGCGTTTTCGTCTACGGGTTCAAGACCCCAGCTATTCCAGTTGATACTCACGTTCATCGGATCTTCAACCGGTTGGGTATTGTCGAAACAAAGAGCCCGGATGAGACTGAGGAGGAGCTGACCCGGCTAGCTGATCGGAAGGATTGGCTACCACTCAACGAGGTTTTCGTGACGTTCGGCAAGCTTGTCTGCAAACCCATAGGGCCACATTGTTCAGAATGCCCCCTCAACGACAGGTGCAAGTTCTACAAGACAGACTATCTTCCACGGATGAGGAAGCGCGAGCTCGCATCATAGAGAAATAAGATCTTTAGAATAACTCAGCCCTTGAGGATGCTCGGTGGGTCCCTGGAGAAATGGAACAGCCCACACCACTTAGATCAATGGAACTGGTCTAGACTTGGCTGAGTCCGGTATAGGTTTGAGGGTTCAGATCAAGATCGAAGAGGATGGGTCCTCCGATCCTCCCTCGCTCCCTCTAGGGACTATTGTCAGAAGCATGATAGGCAGTGATGGGGAGGTCTACTATTTGGTCCACCTCGACGTTCCAGTCAAGACCCGCCATGTCAAGACTGGTGGGCAGTGGGTGCTTCAGAACTTGGCTATAGCCCCGAATTTCAAAGGAGGAACCTTGTTGCCAATTTACCATTCGCGCGACAAGTATGTTCCTGTCGGGATTATCAACATCTTCGAGTTGCCAGCGGATGACGATCTCATACTGGACTTTTCCAAAGGAGAATATTTTGCCACAGGAAGAGTTTACGGAGCCGAATAGTGGTTTGTTTCTTCGACAACCCTGGTGTCTTACAATGACTCCGCGTCCTATGGTTGCTCTCGAGTGAGACGGAACCTGTAAATAGAGAACAATCCAGTATAACATACGTCATAAAGAGCGAACGGAACGATGGCTAACAAGAGCATACTTGACCTAGATTACGCGAAGTACGACTTCAAGGACCCTGAGAAGTACGTCTACAAGTCCGAAAAGGGCCTCTCCCGACAGATCGTCGAGCAGATTTCTGACATGAAGAAGGAGCCTGAATGGATGAAGAAGTTCAGGCTACGAGCATACGACCACTTTGTCCAGAGGGCCATGCCGACTTGGGGCGGTAACCTCAACAAGATCGACTTCAACGACATCTACTACTATCTACGGCCGACCGATAAGGTCGAGAAACGATGGGAAGATGTTCCGGACAAGATCAAGAAGACCTTTGATCGTCTCGGAATACCCGAAGCGGAGAAGAAGTTCCTCGCCGGTGTTGGTGCGCAGTACGAGTCTGAGGTTGTCTATCACAGTCTTCTCAAACACCTGGAGGATAAGGGTGTCATCTTCTGCGACACCGATACTGCGGTCAAGCTTCATCCTGAGATCGTGAAGAAGCATTTCGGGACAATTATTCCCCCGGAGGACAACAAGCTCGCTGCACTGAACAGTGCTGTGTGGAGCGGTGGAAGTTTCATCTATGTTCCGGAGGGTGTCAAGGTTGATCTTCCGTTACAGGCATATTTCAGAATCAACGCGGCGAACATGGGGCAGTTCGAGAGAACTCTCATCATTGCCGACAATTATGCTGATGTCCAGTACATCGAGGGCTGTACGGCACCAGTTTACTCGACAGACGCTTTGCACTCTGCGGTGGTTGAGATTATCGCGAAGAAGGGAGCCAAGGTCCGGTACACCACGCTGCAGAACTGGTCCTCGGACGTCTACAACCTCGTTACCAAGAGAGCTTACGCTTACGAAGACGCTAGCGTTGAATGGATCGATGCGAACGTCGGCAGCAAACTCACTATGAAATATCCCTCAGTCTATCTTGTGGGTCCGAGAGCAAAGGCCGAGATCGTCTCGGTCGCCTTTGCAGGAAAAGATCGTCACCAGGACACTGGTGCGAAGGCCGTCCACCTCGCACCGTACACCAGCTCTAGAATCACTGCCAAATCCGTCAGCAAGGACGGGGGTCTCACAACATACAGAGGCCTAGTCCATGTCGCAAAGGGAGCAGGTGGTGTGAAGTCGAGTGTTAGATGCGACGCCCTGCTGATGGACGAACAATCGAAGACCTCAACTTATCCGTACCTGGGGGTCAACGAGGCCGACGCCACCATAACACAACAATCGACAGTCGG
>CAYRXJ010000121.1:0-4816 GCA_964428235.1 uncultured Candidatus Bathyarchaeia archaeon
CTCGGACCCTACGAATACTTCTGCACGACCTGCGGAACACCAAGATCAAATCTTCCACCCTCCCCACCCGCCCCCGCGCAGACTTCAGCTCCTCAACCTCAATCAGAAACTCCGCCGCCGTCGCAGTCCCAGACTCCGCAAGAACCCGCTTCTTCCGCGCCCCCACCGCCCGCTACAGAAACAAAGGAATCACCACCAGGGTCATCTTCCGCATAGTAAACGCGTCAGTTCGGGGAAGTCTTATACTAAACACGCTAACGCGTCGCTTCCGATCGATTCTTGCCACAACGAATTGGAATAATCGGCGTTGGCTACTCTGGTTTCGACTCGATGACTCCCGGTCTCTCGACGAGGGAGTTGATGTTTGAGGCCGCGAGCCGAGCCTATGAGGATGCTGGAATAGATCCGCGAAAGGATGTCCAGAGCTTCGTTTGTTGTACGGAAGACTTCTGGGAAGGGATCAGCATTACTGACGAGTACATGCCCGACCAGCTGGGGGCAGTGCTCAAGCCATTATGCACAATATCATCTGATGGAATCGTCGGGCTTGCGACCGCGTGTATGCACATCATGTCGGGAATCGCTGATGTTGCGGTTGTCGAGTCTCATAGCAAGATCTCTGACGTTCTGAATCCGGACGAGATCGCGAGTTTTGCTTTAGATCCCGTTTACACGCATCATGTTAATGCTGATCCGCGTTTTGTCGCTGGGCTTGAGATGACCCGATACATGAAGGACAGCGGTACCAAACGGGAGCATCTCGCGCAGGTCGCGGTGAAGAACAAGAAGAACGCACTCCTGAATCCGCGAGGTGTCCATGGTGCAAACCTCACGAAAGACGCTGTACTTGAGTCAAAGACTGCGGCATCACCGCTAACTGAACTGGAATCGAGCAAGGCAATAGATGGCAGCATTGTTTTCGTCCTGGCCTCTGCCCAAAAGGCCAAGAAACTCGGTAATCACACAGTCTGGATCAATGGAATCGGATGGAGTTCTGACACGCCATGGGTCGAGGACAGGGACATGGCGGTAGCAGCGTACGCCGAACAATCCGCGTCGCGCGCCTACAAGATGGCAGGAGTCCGAGCCCCAGCAAGCTACTTTGACTTTGCAGAGGTTGACGATACCTACTCCTACAAAGAGCCCCAGAGCCTTGAAGCCCTCAAACTAGCTCCGAAAGGAAAAGCGGGAAAAATGATCGACGCAGGAACATTCGACAGAGACGGCCGACTTCCTGTAAACGCTTCAGGTGGATCCCTAGGCGTTGGGCATCTCTTAGAGGCAACAGGTCTCCACAAAGTGCTCGAGGCAGTTCTACAACTGCGCGGGCAAGCAGGACGCCTGCAGATTCCAAAGGCCAAGAAAGCGGTTGTTCAAAGCTGGAGAGGAGTACCCACCGCAACCGGGGCGGTCGCGGTGCTAGGAAACTAGGAGCGATCGAGAGATGAAGAATCGAGTAGCAATAGTCGGTGCGGGCATGACGCTGTTCAGGCGACGCATGCTCGAGAATCCGAAAGAACTCTCCTTTGAGGCGTCTCGAATGGCCCTAGACTCTGCCGGGCTTGAGCTCAAAGACATCCAGTCTGTCGTGTCCGGGTCTGCTCCTGATGCGTTTGACGGGATGCACATGAAAGGAGAATACCTTCTCGACGGAATGGGAGGAATCGGGAAGCCCAACCAGCGCGTCTACGTCGGCGGAGGAACAGGTGTCTTTACCCCAGTTGGCGGATGGTGGAACGTCGCCTCAGGAATGTACGACACATGCCTCTGCGTCGCAGAAGAAAAGATGTCACCACTGCACCCTCATCCGGCATACGCATTCTGGAGTATTTTCGATCAAATCCTAGAAAGACCACTCGGGACAACACTGCTCTGGATCTTCTCGCTAGAAATGCGGCGCTACATGCACAAATACGGGATCAAAGAGGAAGAGATCGCGAGCGTCGCCGTCAAAAACAAGGGAAACGCGGTCGATCATCCTTGCGCACAACTCGGCGCAAAAATCACAGTAAACGACGTCATGAATTCCGAGCCCATCTGCTGGCCCGTCAAGAGATTGGACGTTAGCCCGCCAAGCGATGGCGCGGCGGCCGTGATTCTTGCGTCCGAAAAAGTTGCCAAGAAATTAACCGACCAGCCAGTATGGCTCGACGGTGTCGGATGGACTCTTGACACCACCCACTGGACTAACAGGGATCTCGCCTATCCGGAATATGTGGAGAAAGCCGCATGGATGGCCTACAAGATGGCTGGTATCAAGAAGCCGAGAAAAGAGATCGACATCGCCGAAGTCTACGATCCCTTCGACTACAAGGAACTACACCATAAGGAAGGCCTACAGCTCGCCGGCAAAGGCGAAGCGCCTAAGATGGCTGTTGACGGCGTTACACAGAGAGATGGCGATCTACCAGTTTGTCCCTCAGGCGGACTGCTTGGTGTCGGCAACCCAATCGCCGCTGCTGGAATGATGAAGATCTGCGAAATCTTCTGGCAACTTCGAGGCGAGGCGGGCAAGAGACAAGTCAAGAAGGACGCGCGAGTTGGACTAGCACAAGCCTGGGGCGATTTGATGCAGGTTGGAACAGTCTGTGTGATGAGGTCTTAGAAAGGAGATAGCGAAAATGTCACAAAAAATCACAAGCTATCCCGGCCACGAAATAACTCCTGAAGACGTAAAGGACGAAAAATACCTCGACATCCCATACAAATTCGAGCCGAAGTACAGCTGGGCGGCTGGAGTCGCAATCAGCCGCTTCCTAGCTGAACTCAAAGAAGGAAAAATCTTCGCGAGAAGATGCACAAATTGTGAACGAATACTCGTGCCCCCGCGAATGTACTGTGAGAAATGCTTCCGTCCCACTGACGAGTGGGTTCAAATCAAGGACACCGGCACCGTCAACACCTACTCAATCTCTCACGTTGGAACTGACGCGATGCGGTTGAAGACCCCGATACTAGTCGCGGTCGTCGACCTGGATGGTGCAACCCCTGGGATGGGGATCCTCCACAACCTCGGAGAGGTCGAGCCCACGAGGATTAGAGTCGGCATGAGAGTCAAAGCTGTCTGGAAACCATCCAGCGACCGACAGGGATCTATCCTCGACATTCGATATTTCAAACCAGCGGGAGACGAATAAAATGCCAATACTGGAAAAGATCAATCAACCAGGCGAGGCTCGCCACTGGACTGACAGCATCCCACTGCAGTACCACTACACGGCAGGGGTTGCGGGAGAAGAGTTCAGGCGCGAATTACGTGACAACGGCCGTTTCCTCGTCTCAAAGTGCTCAAAGTGCAAGAGCACTTACGTCCCGGCTCGAATGTACTGCCCAAGCTGTTTCATCGAGATGAAAGACCAGTATCCAATCGACAAGCAGGGGTATCTCTACAGTTTCACAAAAGTCAATCGGCAAAGATCAGGGGTCGATGTTGAAGTCCCCATAACGGTTGGATTAGTGAAGTTTGAAGGCGTCAAGGGCGGTATCATTCATCTTGTAGAAACGGATGACCCTGAAAAATTATCGATCGGAATGAAAGTAACTCCTATTCTAAGAGACTCTTCTAAGCGCAACGGCGCCATCACCGACATTATCGCCTTCAAGCCTGCGGGTGCGCCTCAGGGTCGGAGCGTTGAAAGAGCGAGCGCGAGAACTGAGACAAAGGACAGCGAGGATCGATCTCTTCTTCGGATGATCGACGAGTCAGGCTACCCCATAGGGGAGGACCCTGCAGCAATGTCAGCTCTCAGAAGTAAGGTCGGTAAAGGTGAGCTTCTCAGCGGTGAAGAGGACAAACTCCTCCACAGGGTAGGCGACAAGGCCCGGGAATGGCGAAAAGCAGTCAAGAGTTCTTCGGAGACCGAGCCTGGCGACACACTTTCCGGATAAACTACTCCCCCTTCACGTCAACGCTATTCTCACAGCAAGTTTTTTTTCGCGAAATCTTTCTGATGAAGGCTTGTCCCGAAATCTCCAGATACAGTTCTATCTGCGATCATGCTTCGGCGTAACTCTGCATCTTGAATCCTGGGTTACGCTCGGTTGATAATCCGGCCCGGCCTTGAATGGGATTCATTCGGAGGATCAAGTTTACGGGCTTACTAAGTCACCTAACACATCCGAAAGGCAAGATATGGATTACCCTGGACAAGGCTACGTTCCAAGAGGGAGAAGCTGTCACAGGTAAGGTAAACATCGAATGTGAGGAATACGTCCAGTCCAAAGGCGTCAAGATCGAGGCACGCGTCATAGAATCTTGGAACGAACTAGTCTGGGTCACACTACCCAACAACCAGCGCTTCCAGGAAAACCAACGCAAGGAAAACAACCTCTACGAACGCGACGTTCAACTAACCGGTCCACAAGATTTCGGTAAGGGCCCAGCCCAAGTCTTCCCCTTCAGCGTTGGAATCCCGCCGACGCGCGCGACACGTGGCGGGGCAACGGTCCAGAACATGCTCAAAGCTGTCATGGAAGTCCACGCCCGCCCCTCATTGACCAATGAGACTCAGGTAGCATTCGTCCCGGCAGGCTTCGGACAACCAGTAAACACTGGATACGGCCCTGGCCCAATACCCTCGGCATACGGACCGGGCTATGGGCAACAACCACAATGGGGAACCCCCTCGCCATACCAGCAAGGTTACCCGCAGCAGGGTTATCCTCCACAAGGGTATCCTCAACAGGGATATGGCGTACCTCCCCCGCAGCAACAGGCACCAGCAGCTCAAGTACGCTGCAAGTACTTCACAGGACTAATTAAAGCTCCATCCCAACCCTTCCCAAACTTCCGCCCCCCCCACGAACCTGTCTTTCT
>CAYRXJ010000122.1:0-2310 GCA_964428235.1 uncultured Candidatus Bathyarchaeia archaeon
CTTCACAGATATACTGTTTCTAGTCCTTTACGGCTTCGAGAATGCTCGCGACGTTCCAGAGCTTAACGCGGGTGTAAGGCGGCATGTTAGGGTCCTGCGAAATCTCGTCCAGAGTGGAGATAGCGTTTGAAGCTCGGACGCCGATTGTGTGGCCCTGAGCCTGCAGGGCGTCCATGGCTCCTTTTGCAGCGCGCCGGATGTTTCGCGGAGTTGTATTGTCATTGGAGACTTCGTTAAGAACGGCTAGGGCTTGTTTTATCCGTGTCTCGTATTCTTCTTTCCGTTTTGCTTTTTGCAGGCGCTGTCACCAAGAGGTTGGATGGGCGTCTCGGCTCTATGCGCATCCTAGCCAGAAGTCAAGTCGGGCTTGGTTCTGATTAAAAGATTTGCATTACAAGTCCATCCAGCAGAAGTTTCGATAAACGACGATTCCTCGGATTTTCGACGATCCTCAGTCCCGTGCGATTTATAGAGTTCCGACGAGCATGGTCTAGTTAGACTTGTCAGAGGATGTTCGAAGAATGGCTGACTTGCTGAAGTCAGGCGCTACTATGCTCTCTGACATTTGCCCTGTTTGCGGAACACCACTCTTCAAGGTGAAAGGAGAAGTTTTCTGCGCAAAGTGCAACAAGCCAGTTGTCTATCAGAAGGCTATGGCAACTCAAGCCACCACATTGGTCTCTCCGAGTTATCTCTTGGATTCCGTCGAGACAACCATTGTTGGAAAAATTAGTGAGGCTAACGAGATCTTGAAGACTGAGAAGGATCCTGAGAAACTGTCATTGTACAGTAATCTTGTGTTTGGGTGGCTTTCGACGCTGGAGAAACTGCGTGGACTCAAAGAGTCTTTCAAGGAATAGAATTTACGATTTTTGGATCGAACAGTCTGCCGTCGGCTAGATTCGTAAGTTCTACTTTCCGATGCTTCCTCTTTGCTAGGATGATCGGCATTCCTGCCTGTTCAGCCAGTCCTAGGAGTTCTTTCTTGCGGTCTTTTCCTAGAAAGGATCTGTCGCTCTTGCATTCGATCAGGAGTGATTTTCCGTCTCGCATGCAGACTAGATCTATCGGTTTGGACTGTGCTGCTCTGATGACGAGATAGCCTTCTTTTCTGAAGAGATTTCTGATTCTATATTCTAGTCGTCTGCCTGTCTCGTAGTTCGACAAGGGTCTTGCTGATACTGGAAAGATCGGCTCTTAAGAAGAGTGAAGGGTGTCGAAACTATTCCGGGCTGTTAGAGTTTATTACTCCCAGCTAGTTTTCGGAGAGACCTGTGACCGGAATTGCCTGAGAAAACTCTGACTCTTAGGGTCGCGGATGCTTACCAGAGAGACGTTGGCCGTGGTATTGCACGCGTTGATCCGAAAGTTGTGGACGAGCTTGGCCTGACCTCAGGCGATGTTATCCAGATCATTGGCAAGAAGAAGACGACGGCTCTTTCATGGCCTGGATACGAGTCGGATTACGGGAAAGGGAATATTCGGATTGATGGCTATCTTCGGAATAACGCGGGCGTCTCGATTGACGATAAGGTTACGATTAGAAAGATTGAGGCAAAGGTCGCACAGCATGTTACGCTTGCTCCGACTGAGCCTCTGAGGATTGTTGGTGGGGAGGATTATCTCAGCCAGATTCTCGAAGGTCGTGTTCTCGCTAGAGGCGACTATGTTCCGATCAATGTGATGGGCCGCAAGATCGATCTGGTCGTAACCAACACGACTCCGACTGCCGAAGCAGTCATCGTTACAGATCAGACTGAGGTTACTGTTGGCGAGCAGGTGAAAGAGGCACCGAGAGCGATCCCTCGGATCGCCTACGAGGATATTGGTGGTCTAAGGCCAGTCATCACAAAGGTCCGTGAAATGATCGAGCTTCCCTTACGACATCCAGAGTTGTTCGAGAGGCTCGGCGTTGAAGCTCCGAAAGGAGTGTTGCTTCATGGGCCTCCTGGGACAGGCAAGACATTGCTGGCTAAGGCCGTAGCGAGTGAGACGAACGCGAACTTCTACAGTATTGGTGGGCCGGAGATCATGAGCAAGTTCTATGGTGAGAGCGAGGAGAAGCTGCGGGAGATCTTCAAGGAGGCACAGGAGAATGCTCCATCGATCATCTTCATCGACGAGATTGATTCGATCGCGCCGAAGAGAGAGGAGGTAACGGGGGAAGTTGAGAAGCGAGTCGTCTCTCAATTACTGTCTGTGATGGATGGGTTGCAGTCGCGCGGGAAGGTGGTCGTGATCGGTGCTACTAACCGGATTAACTCGATTGATCCCGCACTCCGCCGGCCTGGAAGGTTTGATCGCGAGATC
>CAYRXJ010000122.1:2320-4787 GCA_964428235.1 uncultured Candidatus Bathyarchaeia archaeon
GGCCTCCTGGATTGATCAGTTCGGCACCTCTGGTTGCGTAGGATGCGGCCGTTGTATTACCTGGTGTCCGGTCGGCATCGACCTGACCGAGGAGGTCGCGGCAATTCGGGCCAATCGAAGCAAACATTAAAGTGGCGACTCCTTACGCGATCTATCCCGCGCGCATTACCGCTCGCCGAACCGAGACCGCCGGGATCTATACTTTCGCGATGAGATTCATTGATCCCGAATTGCGCCGGCCTGGAAGATTCGATCGCGGGATCGAGATCGGAGTACCTGACCGAGATGGTCGGTTGGAAATCCTGGAGATCCACACTCGGGGAATGCCGTTGAATGAGGATGTGAATCTGAAGAGGCTGGCGGACGTGACTCATGGTTTTGTCGGGGCGGATCTCGAGGCTCTGGCAAAGGAGGCGGCCATCAGGGCGCTGCGGAGGATCTTGCCGGAGATCAACTTGGAGGCGGAGAGTATTCCTGTTGAGGTCTTGAACAAGATCATTGTCCGGATGAGCGACTTCCAGGACGCGCTGAAAGAGGTTGAGCCGTCGGCTATGCGAGAGGTCTTGGTCGAGGTTCCGGACATCAAGTGGGATGATATCGGGGGCTTGGAACCGGTGAAAGAAGAGCTTCGCGAGGCTATCGAGTGGCCACTGAAGTACCCGGAGCTTTTTGCCCAGATGAACGCTGTCCCGCCGAAGGGTCTGCTCTTGTACGGTCCGCCTGGAACCGGTAAGACCTTGTTGGCGAAGGCTGCTGCGAACGAGAGTGAGGCGAACTTCATCAGCGTGAAGGGTCCGGAATTGCTGAACAAGTTCGTCGGGGAATCAGAGAAAGCGGTCAGAGAGGTCTTCCGGAAAGCGAGACAGGCTGCTCCCTGTATCATATTCTTTGACGAGATTGACTCTGTCGCGCCGGTTCGGGGAAGCGGTAGTGGTGACTCGAACGTGACGGAGAGAGTGATCAGCCAGTTTTTGACCGAGATGGATGGTCTTGAAGAGCTTCGAAACGTGGTCATAATCGCGGCAACGAACCGGCCAGATATTGTGGATCCCGCGCTTTTACGGCCAGGCCGGTTTGACAGGATGCTGCTTGTTCCTCCGCCAGATCTCGAGGCTAGGAAGCAGATTTTCCGGATTCATACGAAGAAAACGCCCATGGCTGAAGATGTGAAGCTGGACGATCTGGCGAAGAGGACGGACGGGTACACGGGAGCAGATATCGCGTCTATCTGTAACACTGCTGTGATGTTGTCAATCAAGGAGCATATTGGAAAGGCGAAGGATCCGGAAGATGCAAAGAAGAAGGCTAAGAGTTTGAAGGTTGCTAAGCGTCATTATGACGAGGCGATGGTGAAGGTTAAGCCGATGTCTAGCCAGGAGCTTAGGATGTACGAACGGTTCTCCCAGCAGTTTGCTGATGCGAAGGCGAACGCTGGCCCGCAGAAGATTCCGGTTACCTCGAACATCGCTTAGGTAGGTGTTCTTCAGCCCGGAACGATGGGCTTGCACTGGGAAAAAAAAGGTAGGCGGCTGGGGCGCTATGGTCTGCGCTGCCCAACCGAAGAACCGAAGGAACGGTGGGGATTCATGAAACCAGTTGTGTGAGGGAGCAGGTTGCTCGTGTCGGTGATGCTTGTGTGTGTGTTGTTCGCGGTCGCGTGGGTGGTGGTCGAGGTTACGCTGGTGTCGATGTGGGTCCGGATCCACTCGGGTATGACGACGGTCCGGATGAGGGCTTGGATGGTCACGTCGCGGGTCCTGGCTTCGAGCTGCAGCTTGCGGAAGTTCTCGTTCCCCATTGAGAAGATAAACTTGGCCATGAGTGATACATTGTGGTATCGTTCGGTATAATACCACAATTTTGAACGATAGAAATTATTGATCACCGACTGTTTTAGAACTCGTTCAGATATTTGAACGACTTCGAAACGATCCTAAATGACTAGTGAAACTTGTTTTTTGCACAAAATCTAGCTAGGATTTTTCCGACCCTCGGCCAGAGTCTTGTCTTGTCAGGGTTGGGGCTAAGCGAAAGCTGTGCGATGGCTTACCTTCGTTCTGTCAACCATCTCCAGCCGTATGCTAGAGGATGATACCCTGGTCCCGTCTTCTATAGATCTGACGCTGGGTGGCGCCACTTAGGGAGGCGGCGACGACTTCTGGTCCAGAAATTCCAGAAAAGCTGGTTTGTGTCACTCAAGCTTTTCTCACATCCTAAACCATTTTTTTCATGATCTCATTTTCTGTCTGGGCATATTTTCGGCCTTGTTTCCGGGTCTCGGCTTGTTTCCTGCTTGTTTCATGATCTCTGAAGCGTGAATCTAGCGGTCTCTTCTTAGTGGATTAGGGTGTTCCTAGAAATGGCAGGCTTGGAATCGTGATCAGGGCCTAAAACGGGCGACTCTTCTGATCAAAAAGAGTCCTGGAAAGGCACTCTTGTGTCGCTCAAGATTTTTGAGCGCAATCCC
>CAYRXJ010000123.1:0-4767 GCA_964428235.1 uncultured Candidatus Bathyarchaeia archaeon
CAGATCCATATCCGCTGACCGCCCATCTCGTGCTAAGATGACTATTTTGCATCTCCTCGTTACACCTCCTCTGGGCCGCAGATCGAGGGTCCAATTGGATAACTGGGACGTTCACATTGAAACACAATGAAATCATTAGTTGCTACAGGCGGTGGACTTGAGATTGAATTGAGTACACATTGTGGACATTTCGCTTATCTGTTTTGGATGCTCTTTTATTGGTAGGGAAAGGGCGGCTCCCTGCTGGAACGTCGGGTCCGGTGAGGGACCCGGAGAAGAGGGATGCTCTGTGAATAGTCTCCCTCCCGCTTTGAGCCGCCCTTTTCAAAAATCTTCAAGGGACAACAACGAAAATCAGCAAATCCATCGAGGGCAGCAGGATGCACTGCATCGCTTGTAGAAGATCCATTCTGGAAAAGTCTCGGATCATGAGATTGCAAATTACAAGCGCCGAACCTCGGTTTATCGAGAAAGCAAAGGAGCTGGGATTTACCTCAAGCAATTGGCTGTCAGGCGGTTCGATGGAAGGGACCTTTCACGAGAGCTGTTTTGACAAGGCGAAGCTAATTTGGGAAGTTGCCTTCGAAACCAGAGCAGTAAGCCCGCGACGCTAAAGGGTTATGTGAGTCTACCCGCCACGACAGCTAGGCCCATCGGAACCCGTTGGAAAAATGTTTTCTTCGATGATCTTCCGACCAAAGGCGTCTAGCACTAGGTACACTCTGTGTACAGGCCTGTTAAAGGTCGCGTGGAGTGGTCTACTCGTGAAAATACATGGAACCGATCGAGAATAGCCCGACCTACGTGTTCGCCACGGTCAATCCTGGCCGTTCGACGAAAGTGGTCGAGGAGCTAAAACATCACAACAAAGTTGACCTCATCGCACCAGCAACCGGTAAATTCGATCTCGCCCTGCGATTGAAGCACAGCAGTCCGAAAGAAGTGTATGAAGAGATAAAGAGAATCCGCGAGATCCCAGACGTTAGATCAACCATTACTCACACTGCCTTTGAAGGGATCCAACCTAGCAAGAAGATCGAGGTCGAGAAACCTCTGGGCCTGACTCTCCTGAATATCGAGAGAATGCCCTTCAAAGATGCCATCAGCGAGCTCGGAAAGATCCCTGGACTCGTCGAGGCGTTCACCGTTGATGGTGAATGCGACATCGTCGCGTTGTGGCAGGGAAAAACAACTGAAGAGATCATGAAGAACTCCTTCGAGAAGCTGAACAGCCTCGAAGGATTCCACAACCACGAGACCCTGTTCGCGCGCACACCGTTCTTCAAGCCATAATCTGATTGATGTAAAGCCCCTCGACCTTCCCCCTTTTTTCCCGAGGGAAGGCGAGACTTCGGTGATCTGTACGCTAAACGGGTCACTTGTGTACCGTCTCCTTAAGGGAGAGAATCCCATTATGAAAGTATGGAAATGACAATGTCGTCGAGCGAGCTCCAAGGTATTGTAAGGTGTCCCGGGTGCCTACGAGCACTCCGACGTGGTGACAGCTTATGCCGAACCTGTGGCTCCTGCCGGTCTTGCTGTCTATGCCGAACTAGTGTTCCAGAATGGTCGGGCCAAGGAGAGAGAGCGGGCCCTCTCTCCAGCTATCTCACCAGTTTGACCTAGCGCTTCTATAGCCGTACACATTGTGGACAGCCCGTTTATCTCGCTGAAGTCGCAAGTGGAGGTTTAGAGGAGGGGTAGCTCCGGAGAACTCCGGGTCTGATATCAACACCGGAGCTGTGAGACGCCGGGGTGGACGGGGTTCTCGCGCTCCCTGAGCTACCCTTTCTTTTTCCAGGTTTCAATTTTCCAGTCTGGTCTTCTTCCAAAAGGCAAACCGTTCGATCGATCCCGCGAGTGAGCCTGAATAGGGTGGCTCGAGAAGCTGAAATTGTTCTGAGATGTAAAAAAATGGATCCGGCCTAACCGACCTGCAGTCTGTAGGAGCTCTAACGAGAGACTCTACTGTCTAGCTGACCGCCCTCTCGATCTCGACGGTACACTTGGTCGCGATTCCGGCAATGACCCCGATTGCTGCTAGCCAGGGAGCAAGTGCGAGTGTCGCCACAGCGCCTGCCGCTCCCCATGTGAGGGGAATGGAGAGAACGACCTTTCCCTTCTCATCCTTGATGATCACCCGTCTTACTGAGGCGTCCTTTGTGATCTCCTTGAATTTCTCAAGAAGCTTCTCGGATGATACTTGGTATGTCTCTTTCTTGATTCCAACTTGGGCCCCGCAGGCGTGGCAGAACTTAGCATTAGCCGGTAGCTCAGTTCCACATTCAGCGCACTTTGGCATGTCGACTACGCTGCAATAGTCCTCGTTTTGGATAATTAGGAACTGCGTACACAGTGTACTCTGGGCTTTTCCGCTACATGATGTATCTCAAAGTGGTGCAGATAATGTATGGTAAGACGAGTGTGCACGTCTCATCTAAATACGCTAGGAGCGATTATCAGAGCACGGGAGTGTGAGTTTTTGGATTGAGTACTGTTGGCAAGCAGATTCCCAGACACGAATCGGGATTGAAATTCCAAAAAATATTGCTTGCGGTGGACG
Organism: uncultured Candidatus Bathyarchaeia archaeon; assembly: GCA_964428235.1. GTDB lineage: Archaea > Thermoproteota > Bathyarchaeia > 40CM-2-53-6 > 40CM-2-53-6 > 40CM-2-53-6. The sequence goes on from CAYRXJ010000123.1 coordinate 2,564, forward strand.
GGTCGGAGGGTTCAACCAGAGCGGCCGAGGTGGCCGTTGACTTAGCCAGAGAGTTCGGTGCCCAACTCTACGTTCTTCACGCGTTTCGAGGGTACCCAGAGTACATGACAATGTTCCCTAACGCTCCCTCCCCGTCAGGGGAGGCGATCGAGTCCTACGAAGCGTACGCGCGGAAGGCTGCCTTGGAGCTTGTCGGACGAATCGTCTCGATGGCAGAGACAAAGGGATTGAGGGCGAAGGTTCACACAACGGAGACGATAGGATCACCGGTCCAGGCGATAACGGATTTCGCGGCCAGCGAAAAGATCGACCTTATCGTAATGGGAACACGAGGAATGGGAGGATTCAAGAAAATGCTCTTAGGAAGCGTCTCGAGCGGAGTTGTCACTCATGCCCAGTGTGCCGTGTTGGTAGTGAGGTAGATCTACATGCAAACAAGCTCGGAATTTCTAACTCGGGTCCCCGTCTACATCGTCGGACTAGAAGACAATGATATCGAGACCTCCATGGCCACATCCAAGTTCTCCAGGTCAGTAGAGCAGCTGAGCAAGATTCACCCAGATATATCCGAGGCCAGAGCCACAGTCAAGAGCTTCTCCCACGAAAGCGGAAGGAAGCACTTCGAAGTGCACGTTTTCATCGGAATACCCAAACATCAGATTGAATTCCGCGAAGAGGGATGGTCCATTGAAGAGGTGTTCGAGAACATTGGCCAGAAGATCAAGAGGCTGATGACCAAACCCCGTGACAGCCCGGCAAGAAGAAGGTCTCCTGCAAGGGCCGAGGCCGCGGCTGCAAGATACTAGACACCATTTTCACCGGGAGGTCCTACCGAAACTCTATCTTCCTAGGCTGAACGTCCAAACTATTCCAATGCCTTCCAACTCGGTCCGTAGGAAGAGACAATCCAAGAGTGGCCATTATTCCACCAAGCTGGATCTCAAAGAATTCTATCCTTCCCGCCCGGATAAGGCTCGCAAGGGAGACTATGGACGGATCATTCTATGCGGAGGCAGCGATAATTACGCGGGCTGCCTTGCCTTCAACGCCCTCGCAGCGCTGCGTGCAGGCGCCGACCTCGCAATCGTAGTCGCTCCACGAAGAGCTGCCGATATCGCTGCAGGATATTCTCCAGACCTGATAACGGTCCCGTGCGACTCACCATTTCCTCTTCCCGACGTATCAATAGACTCTCTCCAGAATGCCGATGCACTGGCTATCGGATGCGGGGTCGTCAGGACCGTAGAATCCCACAAGGCGCTAATCGAGATTGTGCGAAAATGTGAGACGCCGATCGTAATAGATGCAGAGGCTCTCCATGCCATCGCTCCGGATCCAGGATGCGTTTCGGGAAAGAAGGTGTTGCTAACCCCAAACGCTGGAGAGTTCCAAGTTCTCGCTGGAGAGCCTTGGCCCTCAAACCTGGAACGACGAAAATTGGCAATTGAAACTCTGGCAAAGAAGTATGGCGCAACTGGGATTGTTAAAGGAGCTCCCGACCTGATCTCTGACGGAGAACGGACCGTTGTCGATCCCAACGGGTCATCCTACATGACAAAGGGAGGATATGGCGACTTACTTGCGGGAGCAGCCGCAGCCCATCTTGCTAGGGGAAAATCTCCCTTTGATTCTGCGAGGATAGCTGCCTTCCTAGTCGGCCGGGCGGGGGAGCTCGCGGCTTCAGAACTTGGTGAGAGCACTCTTGCAAGCGATGTGTTGCGCTATTTCGCGTCGGCGATCCGCTCGCGATAGTTTTTTTCTTCGATCTATTTCGATCGGATTACTCTTTCCCGGATTTTCTCGAGACTGATTATTGACGGGTCAAATTCCACGACGAGCTTTCCGGAAAAAGCGTTTAGCTGGATCGAAATTACCCCGGGCGTCTTTCGAAGAGTTTCCTCAAGAGCGAATGGGACATCAGAAAGCTTGTGCTGGCCGATGTCTATGATCACTCTCGCGTGTTGGCCACGCAAAGGAGTTTGGTCCTCCGGTGAAGCAATAGAATTGCTTGCCGACGCTCACTCGTCCCCGAAGAGAATACGGTTCCTGGCTATTTCAGTGGCATGTCCACAAGCTATAGCGAAAGTGCACTTTGCATTTCACAGGAGGGCAAGATCACGGCTTGTCGTCAAAGAACAGTTGGACGAGAAGGTGCGATATGTATCTCAATGAGATACAATCAGTGCGACCTTGACGTGTTGTGG
>CAYRXJ010000124.1:0-4699 GCA_964428235.1 uncultured Candidatus Bathyarchaeia archaeon
TTTTTCATTGATCTCGTTTTCTGTCTGGGCGTGTTTCCAGGCTTGTTTTCTGAATCGTAGCTTGTTCCTGGCGTATCTCTTATTCTTTGAAGCGTGAGTCTAACGGTTTCTTCTTCGTGGTTTAGTGTGTTTCTGGAAATGGCAGGCTCTGAATCGCGATCAGGGCCTAAAACGGGCGATTCTTATCATCTAAGAAATGATTCTGGGAGAGGGCTTGTTTGTGTCGCTCAGGTTTTTTCTTCGCAATCCCCGGGTATTTTCTGGTCTCTCGCTGTCTGGCCGAGAGAATGAGCGACTATTGTTGATCAGGGGCTATTGTCAGCCTAGATGGCTTTGGGAGAACTCAACTTCTCCCACGTGAAACATCCCGGTTTGTTCGCACCCCCTCCCAGAAACGAGATCAGGGCTGACTTCATGCGATTCTCCCGATAAATCGTGATATTTACTGCTCTATTCGGATACGGGTCGCTGGGCAAATTCGGTAATAAGCGGCTTAGGAGAGGCTTATCGAGACGTTCTTTGTTCGAGTATAGAACTCTAGAGAACGAGATCCGTTCTCGTGTCCGATACCGCTGTTTTTGTAGCCGCCGAACGGGGTCTGGGGAAACGTGACCAGATACTCGTTGACAGCAAGAACACCAACCTGGAGTCTCGAAGCAAGTTCATGAGCCGTTTTGAGATTACTAGTCCAGACTCCGCCGTATAGTCCGTACTCGGTTTCGTTAGCCATGGAAACGACCTCGTCGAGAGTCTTGAACTTGGTCATGCTGAGCACTGGCCCGAAGATCTCGTCGCACCCGATTTTCATTTTTCCAGTTACATTCTCGAAGATTGTTGGTTCGACAAAGTTTCCTTTTTGCAAGCGGGGGTCGCCGGGCTTCTTTCCGCCGCACAGGAGGGTCGCTCCCTCATCAACGCCGTCCTTCACAAATCCCAGGACAATCTCTTGACGCGACTTTGAAACTACCGGTCCCATCTCGCTGGTCTCTTCAGTACCAGGACCAATTCTGATCGCCTGTGTCCTGCCTACAAGATCCTTCACGAATGTATCGTAGATGTTTTCTTGGATGAACGCTCTTGATCCCGCCCAGCACATTTGTCCAGCATTGGTGAATATCCCATCTTTGACACTCTTGACGGCTCTGCCGAGATCCGCATCATGGAATACAATGTGCGGGTTTTTCCCACCGAGTTCGAGCAAAACGCGAGTTACATTCTTCGCCGCTGACTCCATCACCTGTTTTCCAGTCTCACTGGACCCCGTGAAGACTATCCCGTCAACATCTGGACTAGTAACGAGAGCATGTCCGATCTCCGACCCCGAACCCGTCACAATGTTAACAACACCCTTAGGGAATCCTGCTTTCAGCGCAAGATCCCCAAGCGTAATCGCGGTCAAAGGCGTGACTTCTGAAGGCTTCATAACAACAGTATTTCCAGCGGCGAGTGCGGGCGCAATACTTCTCGCAGCCAACGCGATCGGATAATTCCAGGGAACAATGTGAATAGTTACGCCTAAAGGTTCACGAAGAGTGTAATTGAGCCGTCTTGGAGGAACCGGAACTGTTTCTCCTTCAATCTTATCCGCCCAACCCGCCCAATACTCAAAGGCTCTAGCGGCCCAGGCCACATCGCCCTTCGATTCACGAAGGGTCTTACCCTGGCACAGAGTTTCAAAACGTGCAAGCTGATCAGAATTTTCCCGAACCAAGCCTGTCAATTTGGTAAGTAGACGCCCCCGCTTGCTCGGATCAATATCCGCCCAATCTTTCGAGCTGAGAGCCGCCTTGGCGTTATCGATCGCAGCTTTGGCGTCCTGTCTGGTCGCCCTTGGGACCTCTGCCACAACCTCGTTGGTCGAAGGATCAAGAATCGATGTTACGGCGCCGCTCGAGCTGTCGATCCAGTCTCCGCCAATGAGCATCTTGTGTTTCTGAATCTGAACGGTCAAGCTATCTTTCCAATCCCGGTAGGCCATAAAAGAGCGTTTGCACTAGGCAGGGATAACCTCGGTGTTCATCTCATGCGCCATATCGATCAGCGCTTGAACCCTCTGGTGAAGGTCAGGATATTTGCAGAGAAGTCCCTTCGAACTCTTCCCAGCGAATAGTCCAGCACTCGTGCCATCTAGGCCCGCAAACGGTCGCGAGTGAACCCTGAGGAGAGCTGATGCGAGTGCGAGGGGTTTCTGAGTAAATCTCACGGATGATCGATCAGCCAAGAGTTCTCTTTCCCTGTGAACCGCTGCTTCAACAAGATGCAGAACCGGATCAAAAGCGAATGCTAGCTTTGCCACTCTCGCAAGTCCCTTTTCCGTCGAATCGTTGTTCTTGAGATGGGAAAGTTCGTGCGCGAGTACTGCTTCGATCTCCGCCGAGGACATTGAACCGAGTAACTCTTGCGAGATCGCCACGATCTTTCGTCCTCGATTGTTTAGGGAGAATGCGTTTCCGACCCTCGCTTCGTTGAGATTGACGTCGTGCATTTCCATCTTCTTGCAAAGCTGAGAGAAAGTCGCCGCAACGGTTACTTCTATACTACGGCTCGTTATCATCGACTCGAGTCTTTTGGGGAATGCGTATCGTTGTGCGAAAATGGATAATGCCGATGTAGTAACGATCGATGCTATCAGTGAGCTTCCGAGAACTAGTTCGATAGTTCTCTGTGCGTGCCATTCGTACATGTTCAGAAAGAGGGTGCACACGACAAAACTTGATCCTAGAAAGGACCAGAGGAACACAGAAGAAGATAGAAGTGGATAGAGAAGGTTGGATCTGCGAGAAGGATTTCCGTGGCTCGACCGGTATGCAAGGAAGAGCCCCGCTTGTGCTGCTAGAATCAGTGCTACGATTCCGAGAGTCAATGAGGAGAGAAAGTAGACCGAGTAGAGTTCCAGGCTTATCGTTGCCCGGACTCCCTTCGAATTTTTTCTTCCAGTCTCTTCAGATCCTCTTTCGGGATCTCATCCATGTAGTTGTGTAGCGTGGAGATTACGCTTGGTCCAAATGCTGTGACCAGTCTGTCAACGAATCCCTTGACTACTCTTCCCTTGACCTTGTCCTCTGAGTGTAGCCTGTAGACGTACCGTGCGCCGCCTCGCCCTATGGCCTCGTCTCTCGCCAGGATGCCTTTCTTGTAAAGACGGTCAAGGGTCGTGCTGATTGTTGTATATGCCAATCCTCGGGAAGAATGAAGATCCTGAGCGACTTGGCGGGCAGACGCGTTTCCAAGCCGGACAACCGTTCCTAGAACGGCTGCCTCTAGATCTCCAAGTTCCAACTCTAAAAGTCCATTTGGCGGCGCTGGATATCTAACTTTCTATTCAGGTCGGAGCAATGCTAATCCCCCAGTCTCGTCTTGTCTCAAACAGGCCTCGAGGGAAGAGTCGATCCAGGCCTAGCTTCCTTCTAACTCCCGGTAGTAACCGATGATTGTAGACTTGAGTTAGAGATTCGTTAAGGCGTAGGATTCCGGGTTTTTCTCATCCGGCAGTGGGCAGATCGATTGAAGAGAACTACTAATGCCACACTAATACTCCTGGCCCTATCACTCATAATAGTGCCCACTTTCCTTGTGAACGTTCACGCAACCACCGGTTGCATAACGTCCTGCCAGCTCAAAGCCGACACGACTGTTCCAACATCCGATGGGCTAATCTATGTTGAACTCGACAACAATACAGGATCGATCTTCTCTCTCCCACACACGTTTGCTTTTGCGAACAACACCCGGCACACTTTGACCGTTCTAAACTCGACCCTTACCGCCTCGTCCGGGGCCCGGTATGTTTGGAACGAATGGACTCACTCTAGCCTGCAATGGACGCCAACCTTGATGATGCAGACACCCATTATGCTCTTCAACTACACTGGTCCCTCTGACGGCGGACCCTTCATCGCACAGTTTACCAAGCAGTACCAGTATACGTTAACCTTCAAGGATATCGCAGGCCAGCCACTAGTTCCCAGCCCAACCTCGGTCACACTATCAAGTAGCCTAGGAACCGTAGTAACGTCAAGCTACTCAGGCCAATGGCTCGCCCTTGGCTCCTGGACGGTGACGTCCGCAGCTTGGGAAGGCTACCAGACAGCGCTCTCCAATCCGGTCGGACTAGATCTTACATCGTCTTCAGGGTCGGCTACGGTTACTATCAGTGCATATCCAGCGACATTGAAAGTTGTTGACCGACAGAGTAACCCAATCCAAGGGGCCTCTGCAACGATTACTTTTGCAAACGCCACAAACCGGGTGTTCACGACGAGCAGCCAAGGCCTGGTTTCTCTCGGATGCGGAAGTAGCCCTTCTCGAAGATCGGTCCGTCATGGATGACGAGATCCTGCCACCAGTCGATGTACTTTGCGAGTTCGTGAATGCGGAAGTCGCGCATGGAGGAAGCCGCGTGCGCGGAAGCGATTGTGCCGACCGGGCTCGCCGGGTTATGCGCGGCTGAAGCGATGTAGTAGTTGTCGGCGAGATCGTGGATGCGCTTCGACTCAAGCAGGCCACCGGACTTTGGAATGTCGAGGTGGACGATGTCGCAACCCTGGAGTTCGATCAGGCGGCGGAAACCGTCGCGGGTGTAGAGGTTCTCGCCCGTTGAGACCGGAACATTTACGGCCTTGGTGACGTAGGCCATCGATTCGGGATTGCCGGGCGGCACGGGATCTTCGATCCACATCGGCTTGACGGGTTCGATTGC
>CAYRXJ010000125.1:0-4697 GCA_964428235.1 uncultured Candidatus Bathyarchaeia archaeon
CGTGTCAACTGTCTGCTATCTCCTCGCACTGCAGCAGATTCACCCAATGCCATTCTATGTCATGGATGAGATCGATGCTCACCTTGACGTCCTGAACGCGAAACGGTTGGCTACCCTAATCCGTTCCCGGAGTAGCCTGTCTCAGTTCATCGTCATTTCCCTAAAGGACACCACAATATCTAGAGCGGAGAGGGTCTTTGGAGTTTTCATTGACAAGGGAAGTAGCCAAATCGTCTCGCTTCCGGCGAGAGGCGTGAACAATTGACGTCACGCGAGGACGCCTACTGGTTGAAGGCCCCTTATGCTGTACTATTCGATCTGATTCATCTTCATCGCGTGAAACCTTGGGATGTGAACCTCGCCGGTCTTCTCGATGAACTGTTGAGCGAGATGCGTGGCCGAGGATTTATCGACTTCTCTGTTTCCGGGACCGCACTTCTCTCCTCGGCGATCCTTCTGCGAATGAAGTCCGAGCTGATTCTCAAGATGGAAGAACCGCCTAAGCCTCCACTCGAACGGCCGACAGACTTTGTACCTCCACCTCTGGCCTTTCCGTTACGCTACGAGTCGACAACCACGTCCGTAGAGGAAGTCATCAGAGGATTGTTGGAGGTCTTGAGAGCTGAGCGGATGCTTCCGGCGAGCGCGCAGCAGATCCTGCGAACTCCAGAAGTATTCGAGCAGGTCGACGATTTTCTGGTGAAGATAGAAGAGAACATCAAGACTCTCTTCGATAACCTCCTGCTAAAAGCAGGTCCAACTAGAAAGAAACTCTCGTTCCTGAGACTTCTTGGCAAAGGCGATGCTCTTGAAGCAGTCAGAATGTTCATCATGCTACTCTTTCTCGCGGTCGAAGGGAAAATCGGCTTATCTCAACAATCCGAGTTTGGAGATATAGAAATCGAGCTGAAGGAAAATGGAAACCCAAGTTTCGCCTAGCCCCGCCACACCGAGGACGGCCGACATCCAGATGCTATTATGCGAGGCAGCGCTTTACGTATCCGGACGGCCACTCGATCTAAAAACAATCGGGTCCGTGATAGGGGCAAGGTCTGAAGACAAAATACGCGGAATCGCGACTGCTGTCGCTGAACGATATCGAATCACCGGGAGCGCGATCCAGGTTGTAGAGCTTCCAGACGGCCGGTTTGTGATGCAACTTAAGGCCGAATTTGCAAAGCATGTCAGGAAACTTTCAAACCGGCCTCTTCTGACCCCTGGGCCTCTTCGGACCCTCTCGTTCATAGCATTGAAGCAGCCCATATCACAGGCCTACGTAGTTCGAGTGAGAGGAAAGCTCGCCTACGTCCACGTGAAACAACTGAGGGATATGGATCTTGTGAGTGATGAGCGGCTTGGCAGAACCCGGATGCTGCGAACGACAAGTACCTTTGCTGACTATTTCAATCTCAATCATGATTCTTCATTAATGAAGAAAGAGCTGAAGAGGGCGCTTCAACTAGACGAGGGAGCTTCAGCGCCGGAAAATTCTGACGGCTAGGATTCTGTGCTGGCACTAGGCTCGGATAGTAGGCGGCGCTGCCAATGGTGACAACGCCGGTTCGGAGAGCCCGATTATCTCGAACAGGTGTTGGTACGCTGGAACAGGACTCTTATGTCTGAATAGATAGGAAAAGTGGATCCCACTCGCTTCTGATTTCAATGCTTCATATGCATCTACAGCGACGCTCAGGCTTCCTCGCGCTGGATCATCGCGCAGTTTCTTCTGGACATGAGTAGGCACGGGAATGCTGAACTTCTGGCCTACAAACAACACGTTGTCGAGGCTTTGTGGGATCGAGCCTTGCATGACTAATTGGACGTTTAGTCCCGCGTGAAGCCTTGCACCTCCATGTTCAAGAACGCGTTCGGAGTCAAACGCGACGTTCGTAATTACAAAATCCGCTCCCGCTTCGACTCGTGAGACTGTGCGAGAGACTTCTGCCTCACTGTTTGCGGCATGCTGGTTTGTTACCGTCCCGATGCAAGGTGGGATGCAATCGCTCAGCGACGAGACCTCTCGAATCAGGTCGCTCGTCTTAGCAAACTCATACGTTCCTGGAGTTGTTTCGAGGTAAGGATCACCGTAGACAAGCAAGACATTTTCCAAGCCATTTTGTACCTGACCGGAAATCAGAGGGAGGTCAGTTCTTCTACAGTCTCGACAGGTCAAGGAAGGAATGGCGATTATTCCTGCCCTGTTTATGATCAATGCTGAGGCTAGGCTTCGTCGTTGAGGGGTGACTCCAAAGGACTTTGGATAGCTTTGATCTTCGCTGCCGTTTCTTAGAGCCGGGACTGTGATCGCATCTACTTTGCCCTTTAGAAGTGTGAGATCGCCCGGAACTAGTCTGTCGGGAATGAGTTCGACGGTGATGATGTTATGGTGTCGTGCTCTATCGCTAAGTCTCATTGGTATTTCTCCCGTGCGAGATCGGCTCCCTTCGCGATTCGTTCGAGCTTTGCCAGGGCAACATCCCATGTCCTGGTTCGGAGTCCGCAGTCCGGGTTGGCCCAAATCTTTTTGGGATCTCCTACGATCTTAGAAGCGTACAGTAGCCTATCTCTCACGAGTTCAGGAGACTCGATTATGTTGCGTCCAACGTGCTGTCCCGCGTCCGCGGAGACGTCGCCGGTGAAATCGTGGACATGAGTGACCCCAAGTCCGAATTCTCCCTGATACCCAGCATCAATGAAATGTTTGAGGTCGGAGTATCCTTCTCGAGCCTTCTCGTTAGCTCCCAGCCGAGAAATGTCTCTGTTAGCGAATTCGAGAGCGAGTTGGTCGCACCTGTCAAGTTTCGGTGCGTACTCGGCGAGAACCTTGTACCCTATCTCTGAAGGGTAACATGTGTGGTCGCTGAACTTACAGTTGAAGCCTCTGACCGTCTCGTTCCAAGCCTCGACGAAAAGTTCCATCTCCTCTGGTTCTGGATGAGTTGTGACTGCTGGCTCATCGATCTGAACCCATGAGGCCCCGGCCTCGACAAGGTCCTGGATCTCCGGCCTGATGACTTGTTCTACGAGGTCGAGAATGAATTCGCGCCTTGCTTCGAGTTTCCGCTTTTTCGGTGAGGGGTCATGTTGGTTCTGAAGATAGACTCCGCTAAACGACCAGTCTAGTAGAGTGTATGGTCCGGTTATCGGGACTTTCACTGGCTGATGAGCGTATTTCTTGACGTCAAGAAATTCGGGTAGGTAAATCGGATGTTTTCTCGAGATCTTCGTTTCGGCTACTCCTTTGTTGAAGTACTTGTAGTCGAAGGATTGAATATGTCCGAGGAGGCTGATTCCTCGCACCCCTTTGATCAAGTGCTCGTACATCTCGACTCGTTGCTGTTCTCCTCCGACTCCGTCGTTGTCGACCCCGGCTGTTTCGAAGAGGCGAAGACCATAAAGTGTCGAGAGTTCTAGAATTTGTTTGGTTCGAGTCTTCTCGTTGCTTGCTCTCAGAATGTTCTTCGCGCGGTCGTGAAAGTCCGATATGTTGAGTTTTTCCGCCCATTGTTCAGCCTCAGCAAGGTCTTCTGTCGTTAATTGTTGTCGAAGCCCTTTCGTTCGCCATTTCGGTTTGGCGAGACTTCCTATTTCCTGAACTGGAAAGAGCTTCTCCATATCTCAGAGCTCCTCAAAAAGGCGACATGCTTCGGAAAGTGTCTCGACTTTTTCGTTCGCAATCGCTGGGGTTACAAACTTTAGGTCTGAGTTAGGTGTGAAAACAATCTCTTGAGGGCCTACCTTGTCCAGGAATTTTCGGGCAGTGTCAGCGATCCAGCGGGGGTCCTCGACAAAGGATTCTCTAGCGTCAACCGCGCCTAGGAATAGAGTCTTCGAAATCTTTCCGTCGAACTTCGAGAGGTCGGTTTCGAAGAGGTCTACACCAACACCGTTTATGGGAAGGCCGAGCAGCGGCTTGAGGATAGGTGTCGCGTCGCCAAAGTAAGTTTGAACGACGAATTCTTCAGGATGGTCTGAAATCACTGTTTGGACTGCTTGAACGGCGGTCTGTATTTCTTTCGGATCTCCGAAGTTTTGCCGGTATGGCTGGTAGACGAGGCATGGTTCCGATAGCTGGAAGAAAGAGATCCCTTCACTCCGCAATCTTTGGATGACTTTGCGCTCGGCTTGGGCGAGGTCCGATAGCAAGTGTTCCGGCTTTTGATAGTGCTTATTCTCCGAAAGCTGAGAGAAGGTGTAAGGCCCAGGCAGCGTAATTTTTCGTTTTCCGTTCGTCGCCAAAAGCTCGGCTCGAATGAAACTTGTGGGATCGATTTCCCTCGCTGAGATTTTTCCGGTGATGATGGGCTTTTGATAGAATGTGTTTGTATCGAACCATCTTGAGTATCGCGTGCCGGTGACTATTCCGCCAAGAGAGTGTGACAATGGCCGTAACTGGTCCTGCCACGATAGGGCTCCATCCGAGATGTTGCCTATGCCGAACTTCTCTTGAAGGGAGATTACTCTCTTTGTTTCCTTCGAGATCTGTGCCTCAACTTGTAGCCAGTCTGTTCTTGAACGCTCGTATGAGCGGGTGAGCTCGATTAGCTTCTCCGAGCGCGGGTAGATGCCTGCCAGCTGGATCTCCGGGGACATTGCTTCTCGGTCGTTTCGGTTATTCTTATTATATAAGTTCTGTTGTACTCATATTCTCATTGGAATAGCGGATTACTGTATTCCGATAGGAATAAGAACCACAC
>CAYRXJ010000126.1:0-4695 GCA_964428235.1 uncultured Candidatus Bathyarchaeia archaeon
CTGGTAGAGGCTTCGGGCGTAAGATCCTATTCCGACAAAATATGCGCCGAACAACAGGATGAAGTCAAGGAGAAGCCCTGAGGCAAATGTAACGATGAGTAGAGTTCCCCCGTCCTTTGTTCCCACGAAAGTCGGTCCAACAAATGGGGCGATAACAACCGCTACCAGAAACCCTAGCGATCCAACTAGCACGGATAGTCGGAGGATGGTTCTTGCTGCTGCCCCGGCCATTGCGCGATCGTTTCTTGCGATACTGCTCGAAATGTATCGGGTAGCGGACAAGGGCAAGCCGAGCTGGGTCAATGCCACGAAAGCTGCTTGGGCAGCGAGTAGCAAGCCAATCTGGTTTACTTGGATGGGGTCAAGGATCCGGGGGAGAGCCACGTAAAATACGAAGTATGTTACGTAGGTGATGAGCTGTTGGGTCGTTAGATAGGCAGTTCCACGTGGGACGTTGTAGACCTCTCCCACCTTGGACATGCTCAGTCTCATCGACCAGTGTTAGAGGAGTTCTTCTAGATTATGGTAGTAACACAATTCTAACCCAACGAGCACGCTTGCTTCAAGCAAAGTGTTCCCAGCCTTTTTCCTTTATCAGAACACGTTTTCCCTCGAGTTGGGCCATCACATGACGGCCTGTTTCCACTATTCCAATCGTCCTGAGCGTTGGAATCTGTTTTCTGAGACTGGGAAAACCTTCTGGCCTGACAGTGATTACAAGTTCGTATTCTTCTCCGCCATAAAGGGCGAGCTCGGTGGCTGACAAACGCTTCTCTCTCGCGAACTCTTTCACCTCTCGAGCTATCGGAATCGTATTGAGCCTGATTCCGACCTGGCTTGCGTGTGCGATTTGATGTAAACTCCAAGCGAGACCGTCACTCGAGTCGATTGAGCTCGTAACCTTGTGGCTCCTCCCAAGAGCGATTCCTTCCGAAAGCCGAGCCTTAGGGCGGCGCACGGCTCTGACGAGAGACGGATATTTCCCAGTTCTTCTGAGTCTCCCTGACTTTAGAATTCTCAGCCCGGAGGCGGTTTTGCCGAAGGGTCCTGTCACTGCTACTATGTCTCCAACTTTTGCCCCATTTCGTCGGATCAGATTATTCGGATTGGCCATTCCAACTCCTAGAACATCAATCACGAGATCATTTGCCTGGTTGGTATCTCCTCCAATGATCTTGCAACGATATTCTTCAGCGGCTCGCGCTAAGCTTCGAGCAATCATCTGAACCGATCGTATCTCGGCAGGACCTGGAAGCCCAACTGACACCATGAGGGCCCTTGGTTGAACCCCTTTGGAGGCAAAGTCACTCACTGTTGAAACCACCGACTTCGTCGCCGCTTCCTCCAGCGTCATTCCGGGTGGAACGTCCGTACTACCGACAAGCATGTCCGTCTTGGTGATTATCCACGACCTCCTTGAGAGAGGAATTGCCGCGACATCTTCGTCGTATCCCAGGGGGGTCCACGATCCTTTTGCGAAATGGCGAGTGAATGTTCTGATGATTTCTCGTTCGGTTACTTGTTTCATCTCTAGAATTTCTGGATGGAATACGTAGGAGCTTTAAGTCAAACCCCAGTCGAGCGTCTACTCAGTGCCTCGGTGGCTCAGCCTGGTAGATGTTTCTCGCACCAGAGAGCATCCGCCTCGTAAGCGGAAAGGCAAGCTTCTCTCCTTGCCCCGCAGGGTCGCGGGTTCAAACCCCGCCCGAGGCTCCAAATTGCTTGCCGCAAACCATTAGAGACACAATTCGGAGAACAAGACACCAAGAGCCACGAGAGTTCTAACGGCCAGTGATCGTCCGCAAATCCAATGCTTCATCCCTCCCCTTTTTTCAAACAATAAAGGACGTTTTTCCGAGACATGTATCTCGGCACGAGCGTGTTCGACCCTCTTCGTAACCTTAGAGACCCGGGAGAGAGGCGGGCACGGCTTATGGCGCTTAGATGGGGGGAGAATTCGGGCTCGAGGGAATAGTCATCGGTGGTATCGTCGGAGGGGCTGTGGGCTCAGCTGTTCTAGAATCCCAAGAAAGAGGACTGATACCCTCCATCCAAACCACTTCAATGCTTCTGAAATCAGAAGCGACTCATGAGATAATTCCTGTTGTCTCTAGAGGCCCTCGGCACGAGGCTAACGTATTAGCAAGCGACTCTCATTTGCACTTCGAGACAACAGTCGATTCGGCAGGACTTCGCGTCTGAGGGGGACCATCGACAGCCCTGATCGCAACGGTAGAGAAAAAAAGGATCAATGACCTAAGAGACAAAGTAGCCCACCCTTTCACCGTCATTGGTTTTCTCAGAAAATAGACGCCGAAATTATTGATGACCACAACGGATCCCTCCTCTTTCGGGTCTAGCCTCATAGGCGATTAGATCATGATCCTCGTTGTCATTGACCATGCTTTATCCTATCTGTGCAGAGCTCTAGATTACATGTGACAATATCTTCTCGGTTGGTATCTGCACCGACAAAAACGCATTTACGTTGACAGGAAATTCAGGACAATAAGTTAGACAAAAAAATCTGGCCAAACCATTCTGTAGCGGACCATGCGCTCAGCCTCCAATTTGTGGAGGAGCTAATACCATCACCCGCTTCTGATAATCTAAGGTAACTACGAATTGTTGCAATAGGCCATTTCCTATTACGCCATCTGGAAATTCGCTTGAACTACCCCCCTCAACAATCTTGACAGGATGCGGCTCGTAGGTGATGCCAACAGAATCAAAAACGGTTTTCCCTAGTTCAACCGGTTTGCTCAAGACTCCCTTCCTGATCGCGCCTTCCCCCCCGTAACCTGCCGCTGTCGCGGGTTCCCATGATATCACTTCATCCTCGAGGCCTAGTTTTCGCACTCCTTTCTGGAACAGAATCAGTTTCGCTCCTGCCCCAGTGTCGATTAGCATTCTTGCTAACTTTCCATCGATCCGCAAGGCATCCTCGACCAGAGGTATGTCCCCGTAGACCTTCATCTGGAAGCTGAAGGACTCCGACAAGCCATTTGCCCCAGAACCAAGAGTGTCTCGAAGAATGGAAATCTCACGCTTTCCATAATGGATTCGAATAACCTTCTCCTTCAGAAAGCTGTAGCCCAGAATCCCCGCAATCGGCATACCAAGCCTAGCACCGATCCCAGAGAGGTCAACAGTGACAGCCTCCAGTTCTTCCGCCTGAACTCCCCCCACTTCGATTAGTGGGATCGATGTCTCGTGAACGATAATCCGATCGTCACCCTTTCCGACCCCCTCTTCACTATCCGATCCTATCTCGAAGTGCAGCTGCTCTGCGAGGGAGTGATCGACAGCAGAAGGAGTGGTTCCTGTGTCCAATAGGAAATTGTAATAGTCGCGACTTCCCCCAATCTTAGCCTTCAGCAATATCTGATTGCGTACGAACTCGAAGCGAACCCTTCTAGTCGCTTCCAAATTCAATTCCAATTCGCCATGTGAGAACGACACTTGTCGTCAAAACGTCTCGCACGCTCCAGACCAATAAGGATTGAAGAACCACAATGGCCCGAAACGCGCCAAACCAGCCTCTCAATCGTCTTATAGACGCCTACCCGCCAGAAGAACAATGGACTCAACTGATTTTCGCATCATCGATCGGCTTGACCAAAATTCTCGGGCGTCATACCCTGCTGTTGCAAGATGCCTTGGTCTCGCAAGCAGGACCGTTCAGAAGAGAGTTGCCAAAATGGAGCGGTCGCGTCTCATCCGTAGCTTCGAAACATTCCTAGACCCGTCAATTCTCGGATTGCACCAAGCTGTTTGTGACGTTGTAGCAAAGAGCAGCAGCAAGAATGAAGAGGTGAGGAAGGCCCTCTTTCGAATTCCTCACGTAACTGAGATTCTAACCTTGGCTGGAGGAGCATTCATGGTACACCTCTACTATCACACATCCTCCGAGTTGCGAAATACCTTGACCCGAATCAACCAGACTCAAGGCGTCGCCGACGTCCAATACGAGGTTGCCCCCTGGTCTAGACTCCACACCGGAATACGGCTGACTCAAACAAGCTTGCTCATACTTACCAATCTCAGCCACAACGCTAGGAAGGATTTAACAACCATCAGCAAAGAGACAGGAGTCTCCACGCGAACAGTCCAGCGGCAATTGCGGTGGTTCCATGGGCAAGAATTGTTCAGGTTTGGACTTGATATTAACCCTTCGAAAGTCCCTCAGGCGTTGGTCTAGTCATGTCCAATCCGGTTAAACCCTTACACGGCCAACTAACAGACCCTGACGGTGATCAAACGAACAGTACGCAATGTGTGGAGAGAATTCCCAACAATGAATCCCTTTACAGCGATGCTATGGTTACACGCGGCAAGTGGAAGTGATCTTGAGCGTGATATGGAGGCCATCAGACTAACACCTGGAGTATCCAGTGTCAGGATAATGATGGTAACCAGCGACCAACGGAATCCCGATTTTCTAGATGCAACCCTACGTGCGCGATCCTCGAACTGAATTATGACCTAAGGATTCTCGAAAGCTGCCCACGCAAACTGCTTCTCATACTCTAAAAGACACTTTTTCCGCCACAAAGCCCGCTGATGCGACTGTATCAGTCAACAATTCGTTCTAAATTCATAGCCGGCTCTCCTTTCCTTCTCTCAAGAAACGGAACCCCATCCCTTTAGCAAGATGGTACTCGACTTCTCCCTGCTCGTTCTGCACGGAAGCTC
>CAYRXJ010000127.1:0-4672 GCA_964428235.1 uncultured Candidatus Bathyarchaeia archaeon
GGGTCCAATCATCAGAAAAATACACTACCCCCCCCCCAAACGGTAGGTGCTCTTGGCCGTAATGCACATGTTCTACCAATATTTCGGCGGACGCTACAAGCTGCGATACGAGATACTTTGGGTAACCGGAATTATCCTCGGCGTAGTGACAGTAGTCGAGGCCTACACGGGTTACGACCTGATCTTTAACATCAGAGGGCAACTCGCAATCAACATCGGACAGACACTCACATTTTACAGCCCAGTCATCGGGGCAGACCTCGCACGAATTATCTTCGGGTTTAGTTTCAACGATCTTGCGATTCGGTTCTATGCTTTCCACGTTTTCATCATACCGATCATCATGCTCGCTATAATGGCCGTCCATCTTCCGAGAAATCTGGTTTTGGACATTCCAGTGGCCTCAGCGATTACCGGTGTGATATTGATCATGGGAGGACTGTTCCCGGTTGACGTTGGAGTCAAGTACGATCCGAACGTGGAGACCCAGATCACGTTTCCAGAATGGTACTTTACTAGTCTCTACGCCTTCATCAGAGTCAAAGGACTCGCGCCCTTCATAGCGGGAGCTATCATCCCGACGATTTTTGTCCTAATCTTCCTGGTTGCCCCATTCCTAGATCGCGGAAGAAAGATAGCCATGATCGATCGACCATTCTGGGTCGCTCTCGGAGTCGCATCACTGGGACAGATAGCAATTGTCACCGTTTGGGGATTCAGAGCAGCAAACCCACTAGTCGCGCTGACCGACCCCGGCCAACTCGTCATAGACCCAACGCTCTTCGCAGGATCGCTTCTATTGGCGATTGCCCTAGGGTATGGCTTCACGTACGCGTTTGTCCGATGGCGACGCGCAAAGATTGATGCTCTTCGGGCCGCGAGAAAACCGATACCATACCGAAAGTTGCCCGCGTATATGTTTTCGAAGAGCGAGGTCTACTCGTTGCTTGGAGGGTTACTGCTTCTGCAAGCCTTTCTTGATGTTTCCATATTCAAGGCGTTACTGAGCAGCCTCAACAATTTCGTCCTTCTCGAGATCGGTATGGTGCTCGTCGCGTTCGCCGCTGCGGTTCATATATACAGGATCTCCGCTCAGACAAAGTGATTGACTAGATGCAAGTTCCGAAACGACATCTACCAATCGTGGGACTAATTGGATTAGTTGTCATCGCGGCAGCTGGCGGAGGCGTTTACTACTACGCCTACCTTCACCCGCCCAGCTCAACCTGTGGTGTCCCGTCTCATCGGATGATTTTCATGACTGCGGTGATCTTTGAAGTCGCCGGCTTCCAGATAACCAATGGCGCGTATCTTAACCAGACAACCATGCCGACCTTCAGTGCAACTGCTGGTGCAAATCTAACTGGCGTTAAGCACCAGAATTACACAGCTACGGGCAACACCATTAATGTCCAGGTCGGTGACACGGTCACACTGTACATCTATGGAATCAATTCGACTAACACCGCACAGTACCCGAAGATCGTAGGACACGGCTTCGTCATGTCCCCTTACGTTCAATCAGGAGTAATTCCACTCGGCAAATGGTATTCCGTGACCTTTACAGCAACCCAAGCTGGAACATTTCCATACTTCTGCAACATCATATGTAGCGACAAGCACGGCTTCATGACTGGTAACATGGTGGTCTCATGTGGTTGAGACACTTGTACAGAGCAAAGTTCCCGTCTCGCTGAAAGAGAAGATTCAGACCTACTACGAGTACACGAAACCAAAGATCTGGTATCTCCTCGTATTCACATCACTAACCACAACCTTCGTGGCGGAGAGTGTTCTCTCTACCAATGTTTCGATTCTTAGATGGATAACCGCTGGAGTCGCAATCACGGCTGGTTGCGCGGGCTGCAATTCTCTAACCAACTATGTCGACCGCGACATTGATGCAATAATGCACCGTACGCAACACCGACCCATCCCTAGTGGAAGAATTTCTCCTAGTTCCGCACTTCGATTCGGCATCGCACTAGTCGCAATATCCCTCGCACTGTCATTCACGCTTAACCTGCTCTCGGTTTTATGGATGGCCCTCGGCGTCATCGACAACGTTGGGGTCTACAGTCTTTTCTTGAAGCGGCGCAGTGTTCTCAACATTATCCTCGGAGGATTTAGCGGCGGCATGCCTGTTCTGTTTGGATGGTCTGCGGCAACTCCAGGGTTCATCGGAAGCATCTCACTACTAGAAGTCTTGATGGCGGGAATAGTATTTCACTGGATTCCCATCCACATCTGGTTTCTAGCAGTGTCCGCTAGAGCCGACTACGCGAGGGTCGGAGTCCCAATGCTTCCCGTGGTGGTTGGACCCGTCTCTGCGATCCGGCTTATCGTCATCTGTTCGATGATCTTCGTACCGTTTTCAATCGGGATCTATCTCATAGGCCAGTTCGGACTCGTCTACGCCGCAGTCGCACTAGTGGGAGGAATCGCAACTATCGCCGGTAGTGTTTGGGTTCTCTTCAAGCCAACCGAGTCAAACGCTTGGACAATGTTCAAGATCACAAGCCCCTACCTCTTCCTACTATTCACCGCAATGATAATTGACGTTGCCCTACGGGCTTAGGCGAGAAGCTTCATGAAAGTCCCCATCCCGCCCGGAATCTGACACATTATCACGTCAGAAATCCTCTTCGTCCCCATCATCCGAAGCATTAGATCAAACAGAAAGCCGTGCGCCATGACCCTATCGGAGGCCTGTCGCATCAGCTTCGAGTTCTCCATCTCCAACCCGATCTGTTCCTTCCACGCCTCTTCGTAGCTCGACAACGGAGTCTGATGCTCGAAATAGTTCACGGCAGCCTCAGCAGCCAAGTCTCCCGTGATCAAAGCCGTTTGTATCCCTCCACCGTTAGTTGGCATTACCATACCCGCAGCATCACCGACAGCCATGACTCGATCAGAGTAAGTTCGCGATAGAGGTCCGTCAACCGGTAAACTATCGCCGATCATAGAAGCTTTCCTTCCCCCCACTAGGCGCTTTGATGCCACAGAGTTCTTCTCGATAAAGCCGGTTAGAAGGTCTCGTATCTGCCAGTCTCTTCGAACATATGGTTCGCGGATACCGATTCCAACATTGGCCCTCCGATACCCTTTCGGAATGATCCAGCCATAACCCCCAGGCGAATATCGCGGGTCCATGTACATCTCAGCAACGTCCTGCTCAACATCGAGATCGGTCATGAGATACTCGATATTCGTCGCGACCGCGTAGGGACCAGCATACGCTCTCTCAGGTAACCCCGCTTTCTCCGCCGTCTCGCTAGGGTAGCCATCTGCAGCTATGATGATGTCACCATGGACCGATTTTTCCCTTGTCGGTCCCACCCATCCTCCCTGATCGTCAGGAAAATAGTGGGCTTGAACGCCAATGTCAATGTCAGCGCCCTGGCTTGTTGCGATATCTCCCAGATGACTCTCGAACCTGTGGCGATCGAGAATGTGGGCCGCGAACGGAAACTCGAACTCGTGACCCTTCGGGCTGATCAACCGAATAGACTTGCACGAGGTATCAACTGTCTCGGGAGGAGCATCGATCACACTGAGATTCTTTACCCGCGGAACCAGTTTCTCCATCTCGGCTTTCACCGGAAAATATTCGCCACAGCGAACTGGTGATCCTAGGATTTTCTTTTTCTCGAAAACTTTGACCTTGTATCCCTTCTTTGAGAGATGAACGGCCGCTGCGAGCCCGCCGGGACCTCCCCCGACAACAACTACATCGTATTTGCTTCCGTTCAAGATCTCTTACTTCTTTTCTCGTTCGACAATTTGACACGGTTGGTAGATTTGATTTATGGGTTTGGCCCTTGGCGAATCATTCCGCGTATTCCGTGAATAGATTTATAATGCGGATTCGGGCGGCTCGATAGAAATTCACAGTTTGAAGGTAGCAGGAACCAAAGCTTGGCGTTCGACCCTCTTCTACTAACAACAACACTCGCGCTCGCCGGCGTTGCTGTTGCAATGTACCTCGTATACTCCATCAGAAAGTACCCAACCGGCAACGAGAAGATGGTCGCCATCTGGAAGGCGATCAGAGAAGGGGCAAACGCATACCTTGAAAGACAATTCAAGACAATTGCAATAATCGCGATAATAATCGCAGTAGTCATCCTTGCTTCGTTTAGCGCAACTGTCAACCTCACCTATGGAGGGGAAATTGCGTTCAGCTTCCTTCTCGGAGTAACATTCTCCCTATTCGCCGCCTACATCGCGATGTTCTCTGCGACGAACTCCAATGTTAGATCGACGGCGGCAGCCGAAAAGTCAACTTACGAAGCATTGAAAGTTGCGACAATGGGTGGAGGAGCGCTCGGTCTCATCGTCATTAGCATGAGTTTGCTGGGATTGTCCATTCTTTATGCTGCGTTCAGGGATCCCGGTGTCCTCGCAGGTTTTGGCTTCGGCGCTTCGCTCGCAGCGCTATTCGCCCAGCTCGGCGGCGGAATATTCACGAAGTCAGCAGACGTTGGAGCAGACTTAGTGGGAAAAGTCGAGGAGAACTTTCCAGAAGACGATCCTAGAAACCCAGCAGCAATTGCAGACAACGTGGGAGACAATGTAGGTGACGAAGCGGGCAGAGGAGCTGACTTGTTTGAGTCGCTCACCGCCGAGAACCTCGGGGGTATGATAATTGGTCTGATTGTTTCGATCATAC
>CAYRXJ010000128.1:0-4664 GCA_964428235.1 uncultured Candidatus Bathyarchaeia archaeon
CGAGATCAATGAAAAAAAGGTTTAGGATGTGAGAAAAGCTCGAGTGACACAAACAAGCCTTTCCCCCAGCAAGGGTAGGCCCTATGTTAGGTCAGTTCGTCTAGAAGCGGAGTAATGTCGCGGTTGTAAATGTCCTGCTCTACAAACGGCTTGTCTTTCAAAGTAGGCATTCTCATAGCGAGTTGATCCTCGAATGTTGGAACTTCCATCTTGAAGAAGACACCTATCGGTATCTTGTCACCCCACTCGAAAGACTTCAACAACGCATTTCCTTTCTTCTGATTGACCTCGTCAGTTGTCGGGTCAGCAACCACTCCGTTGAACCCTGACTCCTCCAGCTTGTAGAGTCTCGGTGTCTTGACCGGAAGATCCTCGCCCCCATACCATTCTTTGGTATTGATGTCATTGTAAGTAGGACAAGTCTGCAAGACATCCACGAACGCGCTTCCACGATGCTCTATCGCCGCACGCAAAGTCTGTTTTAGATGACGAACATCAAGCGCATAGCTTCGCGCAACGAAGGTGTATCCTGAAGCCACGGCCATGGCAATTGGGTTCACCCGCTCCACTATGTTTGGTCCTGGCATAGATTTCGTCTTCACACCTTTTGGTAGTGTCGGTGAGGCCTGACCCTTGGTCAAGCCGTAGACTCCATTATCATAGAGTACATAGGTGAAGTCGAGATTCCTCCGGCCAGTGTTGACGAAGTGTCCTGCTCCAATTCCGAGTCCATCTCCATCGCCACCAACTGCAACAACCGTCAATCCTGGATTAGCTAGGCGTGCACCGGTGGCTATTGGAAGGACACGCCCGTGCAAAGTGTGAAAGCCATAGGCGTTGACGAAGTGTGGAGTCTTGCCTGAGCACCCTATCCCGGAAAAGACTGCCACTCTGTGCGGTTCAAGCTGCATTTCCAGAAAAGTCATCTGTATCGCGTTGACGATTCCGAAGTCGCCGCAGCCGGGACACCAATCGTTGTGAACTTGCGTCCGGTAGGTTTTCAGCTCAAGCATGAGAAACAGTGACCTCCTTTGACCCATTCTTTATTATATCTTTGACGCCATCAACAATCTCGTTCTGCGAGAAAGGCCGTCCATCGAACTTTACGATATTATTGTCCATTGCGATTCCCGTCTTCTCCCTGATCAAACCGGCCATTTGGGCGGAGTAGTTGTTTTCGATCGCGATCTTTCTGCGAGCCGATGCGAGCACCTGGTGGACGAAGTTGGTTGGAAATGGGTTGATGTATCTTACTTGGAGGAAGTTTGTGTCGATTCCGTCTGCTTTGAGATCCTCCATCCCATCAAGGATCGCGCCTTTCGGCGATCCCCAACCTACGATGGTTATTGGGGCCGATCTTGAACCGTGAAGTGTAGCTTTCTTTGATTCAGGAATGACCTGTCCGGCTAGATCTATTTTTCTCATGCGTTTCTGCATCATCTTGATCCGGATCTCCGGCGTCTCCGTAATGTGTCCGTATTCATCGTGCTCATCACCGGTTGTCCAGAAGATTCCACCTTTCTGGCCAGGGATTGCTCTCGGCGATATACCGAGTTCATTCCAGCGATAGCGACGATAATCCGTGCTTGTTGCAAGATCGGAGTCTCGGAGCATGTCTCCGCGATCAACCTTCATCCCGTCACCGTTGAAGGGTGGAATGTCCATGTAGGTGCTTGCGAGGAACTTGTCTGTTAGAAGTATCACTGGAACTTGGTAGTGTTCCGCGTAGTTGAATGCGTCGAAGGTGTCATAGTATGTCTCAACGACGTCCCCCGGAGCGATGATTATTCTTGGGAATTCTCCGTGTGCAGCGTGGAGCGCGAATCTGAGATCTGCCTGTTCTGTCCGAGTTGGAAGCCCGGTTGCGGGTCCTGCACGTTGATACAATACTATCACAGGTCCTGGAGCCTCGGTAATGCCTGCCCATCCTAACCCCTCAGCCATTAGAGAGAAACCTGGTCCCGAGGTTGACGTCGATGACCGGAGACCTGCGTGTGCAGCGCCTGTCGCCATGTTGATGGCGGAGATCTCGTCTTCAGCTTGGACCACGATCATGTTGTAGTCCTTCTGGTGGGATTCTAAGTACTCGCTCTCGTCCGTGGCCGGAGTTATCGGGTAGTATGTCTGGAAGCCGCATCCGGCTTTGAGCTTCGCGATTGCGACAGCCTGAACACCTCTGATCATCATCCGTTTTCCGGACAGTGGTTGCTTTCGCAACTTGAACGGGAATGTGTCGCCTCCAAAGTTCTGTTTCGCGTAATCATAGCCGTGTTTTGCAGCGCTTACGTTCAAGTCGCCGAGGGCGGCTTTGCGGCCGGTGAATCCCTCCCTGATCGCTTCACTCGCGAGATCAAAATCATAGTCGGCTAGGCCTAGGGATGCGCCGAGTGCGATCGTGTTGACCATAACTTGGTATTTGCTCAGTTCCTTATCTTTTCCAAATTCTTTCAGAGCACCGATAAGGAGGTCCATGTATGGTATGGGAAATAGATTGATGTCATCTCTTCCGAATGATTCGGGGGTCAGGTTGAGGCTGCGATCGAAGACAATTCCCCCGCCTGGACTGACTTCGTGCCTATGACCACGATGAGTCGGATGGGCCTTGTTCATGTCGCCGAAGATCGTTTCGCGATCGAGCGCGACCAGTAGATCTACCCAGTCAACGTGAGATCGGGGAGCCTTAGACTCCACTCTTAACCGATAATAGCTGTGCTCACCCTTGATGTTAGAATGATACTCAATATTCGCAAAAATGTGAAGCCCCCCTCGAATACAGGCTTTAGCAAAAGTCTCTGCAACCGAATTAATCCCGCTACCTTGAGGACCACCAATCATCCAGGTCAAACTGTTGTTTATCGTCATCTTCCGGACGAAGACTAGGAATTGCTTAGCATAGAAAATTCTTTGCCCAGACCCAACAATCCTGAATTGAGGCTGAGCGGCTGAAACAAGCGCTAAATACGCTGGTTCCACAGACGCGGCTCTTCACCATGAACGAGCTAGGACGCTTGGCCCTGGCGGAGGCCTACGGAACATTTCTCCTCACGATCATGGGTTCAGGAGGCATCATTGCAGTGACACTGCTCGACGGCTCTCTAACAGCCTCAGGTCTGGCCCTCATCGGATTCGCTCACGGAGTAGCCCTACTTCTCGCCGTTTACACAATAGGGAAATTGACCGGCGCTCACATCAACCCCGCAGTCACGATTGCACACTGGGCTACCCGACGATTAGAATCAAGGAAGGTAGTTCCCTACATCATAGGTCAACTTGCGGGAGCATCGGTCGCAGGGTTCGTTTTGCTCGCACTGTGGACAGCGAACGGCAACCCCTCACTGTCCTTCGCAGCCCGCTCAACGTTTCTCGGAGACACTGTGCCAAACACCCAGTTCGGGATTGGAGCCATTCTGCTTGCTGAGGTGATTGGGACCGCTATTCTCGTCTTCACGATATTCGGAGCGACTGACAAGACAGCCGACCCCAGTCGTGCAGGAGTTACCATTGGGTTCTCGCTCGCGGCAATTATTTGGATGCTAGGACCCATCTCCGGAGCCTCTCTCAATCCAGCAAGAACATGGGGACCAACCCTTGCCTCAAGTCTGTTCAGCCTGACCCCTATAACAAATCTATGGATTTACGTTGTGGGTCCAGTATTCGGTGCCCTGCTAGGCGCGTTTCTCTTTGACTCACTGAGGTAGCCCCTCGGGGTCTTAGGAATGGTTCTCGCCACGGCGGCCCCAGCGCAAACTCTGTTATGCGCTGGACCCTTTCTTTCTAAGAAAATCAGTCCGATTTGGCTTGTTACGCTTTCGACTGGGCCGCTGCCGCTGGTTGATCCGGGGGAGTATAGCCGGGATTGACTCTCTGATTGATCTCAGTGGCCAGGGCGTGTCCATGAAGGACGACCGTGACCTTCTTCACGCCTTCAAGCTTGGAGGTTAGGGTTCGTATGTTCATCCCAATGTCCTCGGCAAATATTGGGGGACAGAAAGGAGCCGTCAGATGATACTTGATGAAGACGTCACCGTCCTCGATCTTCACTTCATCTACGAGATGCATTTCTGTTATCGGGAGCCCAAGCTCCGGGTCAACAACCTTCTCAAGCTCTCGCTCGATAGCCTCTACCGTGACCATTTTCTTCCTACAACGATTATGACATAAGTCATGTTTAAATAGATTTTACGCCATAAATCCCATGTCGCCTTATTGATCATTCCTTGTGAAGTTGCATCGAAATCCGTTATCCCTGCATTACGAGCAATGATAGCTCGCGAGCTGATCCAAGACTACGGGATGAAGCAGGAGCTCGTGGCTGAGCGATTGGGAATAACGCAAGCTGCCGTGAGCAAATACCGCCACCAGGTTAGAGGAGAAGCAGTGGACCTTGAGGGGGCAAAAGAAGTCCGTGAGATGACTAAGAAGATTGCCTCTTCTCTCGCAGACAATCCGAACCCGCTGGAAGTTTCGAGACAATTCTGTCAGGCTTGCACAGACATTCGTGCCCTAGGCCTCATGTGCGAGACGTGCAGCAAAGTGGATCCTACATGGGACGTTCAACACTGCACGATCTGTTTCGGCCATCATAGTTGTGCAGAGACGGTCAGCATAGAGCCTAGCAGTATCGCAAAGTAAAGAAGAATACCGAGCCAGCACTAGAGTTTAAA
>CAYRXJ010000129.1:0-4632 GCA_964428235.1 uncultured Candidatus Bathyarchaeia archaeon
AATCGATTCGGGATGGAACTGGACGCCTTCTATGGGGAATTCTTGATGCCGAACACCCATTATCTCGTTGTCATCGATCGATTGGGCCGTTACTCTGAGAGCCTTCGGGAGACTCCTTTTTTCAGCGACTAGCGAGTGATATCTCGTAGCTTCGAATGGATTTCCTACCCCACGAAGCACTCCTCTTCCATCGTGCCGTATCGGGCTCGTTTTTCCGTGGCGCACTCTTTTGGCTCGAACTATGTTCCCGCCGAAGGCGTAAACAATCCCTTGGTGGCCAAGGCACACTCCAAGAGTTGGAACCGCTCGGCTTATTTCGCGTAGAATGGCCGTGCAGGATCCGAAATATCTTTCATCTCCCGGGTTTCCTGGGCCCGGCGAGATGAGAATCCGGTCAGGGGAGATTTCTCTTGTCTTCTCTACGTCAATCTCGTCGTTTCGTTTTACAACAACCTTGTCAGCAATCTCCCCGACGTACTGCGCCAGGTTGTAGACGAAGCTGTCGTAGTTGTCCAGAATCAATACTTTCAGGAGAAACCCTCCTGGGACTGGTCCATTGCTGTGAACAATGCAGCCATCTTTCTCTCTGATTCAATCCATTCGCGATCAGGAACGGAGTCAGCCACAATACCCGCGCCAGCTTGAAGATGGCAGAAACCATCTTGGGCGCAAAGTGTTCGGATGGTGATTGCGAAGTCAGCGTTCCCATTCGCCGAGAAATAGCCTGCGGCACCGGCATACGGGCCTCGCGGCGTTGGTTCAAGGTCATCGATGATTTCCATCGCACGGATTTTGGGTGCACCGGAA
The DNA here is from genome assembly GCA_964428235.1 of uncultured Candidatus Bathyarchaeia archaeon. Classification (GTDB taxonomy): domain Archaea; phylum Thermoproteota; class Bathyarchaeia; order 40CM-2-53-6; family 40CM-2-53-6; genus 40CM-2-53-6. Next base: position 808 of record CAYRXJ010000129.1, read on the forward strand.
ACTGTTCCTGCCGGAAACACGGCTCGGAGGAGGTCGAAGCTGTTCGCGTTTTTCCTTAGGTGCCCAATAACCCTTGAAACGATGTGCTGTACGTGGCTGTAGGCTTGGACCCTCATGAATTCGGGAACCCTTACAGTTCCATAATCGCACACTTTGCCTAGATCGTTTCGGGACAGGTCTACCAACATCACGTGTTCTGCCCGCTCTTTTTCGTCCTGTAGAAGCTCGGCTGCCAGTGCCCTGTTTCTCGCGGGGTCTCCTGTGAACGGGCGTGTTCCGGCGATCGGGAAGCTTTCGACGTTTCGGCCGATTTTCCGCGCAAGCATCTCGGGGCTGGAACCAACTATCTCTCTCACCCCGAACTTCAGATAGTACATGTACGGTGACGGGTTGATTCTTCGGAGGGTTTGGTAGAACCGGAGGAGTGATCCCTTGAATGGAATCTTGTACTTCTTTGAGAGGACTACCTGGAAGATGTCGCCGGACTCTATGTACTCCTTCGCCACGTCGACCTTCTCGCAAAAGTCGTCTTGTGTGATGTTGGATTTGGCCTTGCCAAAACTTACACTTTCATCGGCGGCCGCACTGCTTAGGAAGTGCTTGACCTTCTCTATTCTATTTTCTCGTCGATAGAAGTAATGGGTCTTCCTCCTAAGACGATCGAATATTATTCCGTCTTCGAAGAGGCCGAATTCTGCATCAGGAAATTCAGTGGCCTTGTTCTTCTTCGTCTGGATTTCTTCGAATGAGCGGACAAGATCGTAGGATGCATATCCCACCAGCCCCCCCACATAACGTTCCTCTGACCTCCGTTCCCTCACGGGCTGGTTAATCCGTGAGAGGACGGTTAACGGGTCATCGCATTTCTCGATTCGTCTCTCGGATTCTTGCTTGTCAACTATCTCTGCTCGTCCTGCCGACGATCGGAATGTCTTCTGCGGATCGAATCCCAGAAAAGTGAATCTCGTTAAGCGGCGTGGGCCTTCCACCGATTCGAGGATGAAGCATGTTTCCGAGTTTTCTCTGATTGTCGCGAAAACGTCGATCGGCTGCTTTCTAGTTTCAAGCTGGATGTAGTTCAGTCTAATGGGACTGGTGGTGAGCTGTTGTCCAAAGACTATACCCCATTATTGTCCCTCTGGGTCCTCTTCCTCGCATGTCGCTTTTATAGCTTGCGTGACCACTTCTGTACATTAGACGCAAGCTTTCGCTTGGTGGCGTTGAACTGGCTTGCCCGACCAGCAATGAGTCTGTTCACGGTTTCAAGGAATTCCTGTCTCAGGGGAGGCATGAAGGGGTTCAATTGCTGGATCCCGATTATCGTATCCCAGTTTTCTAGAAGACTGGCAATCCGTTTCTCGGTCTCCCTGAGGGACATCGTTCTCGGCTCTCCTCCCATTCCGTCAAGTTCCAAACCGAACGCGATCAATGCGAAGTGATGGAGACCCTGCACGTACGCCATTGTCTTGTCGTGTTGGGCTGCGGACATGCTAACGAGTCTCGCGCCCTCACGTTCTAGCGCTTTAGCGAGTCTCTGCCACTGGGGGCCAGGGCCGGACAATATTATAGCGAGTGTTTGAGAATGTATGTGGTCTGTATTCGGCCCGAACAACGGGTGTAGGCTGACATACTCGTTCTTTCTTGGTATTTTTTCCGCGATCATGTCCGTTACGCCTGTCTTGACTGATGAAAAATCCACAAGGAGGCTCTCCGGTTTCATCAGGGGAATTATCTCAGAGGCGATTCTCGTTGTCTCCTGCACCGGAACAGAAATGATTACGATGTCAGCAGATGCTGCGTCTAGAAGGGTTCCAGGCTCAACCTCCATCTCTTTAGCCGCGACCCTCGTCTTCCCGATCTCTCTGCCCGCGAGCTTGATCTCAGCGCCTTGTAACGCTAGTAATCTAGCGAAGAAGCGTCCCATTCCACCTGTTCCACCGACGATTAGGATCTTTGTGTCCTGCAATCCCTTGGCGGTTCGGTTGGGCTGAGGTTTCTGGATCTGAATGCTGGACGCGAATATTTGCTCGAACATCGGTTGTACGAGTTTAGGGTCGAGACCTAGTGAGGTTGTTGTCCGTTCGATGGCTCGAAGAATGTTCTTCTCTCGTTCTGGGTCGCGATAGTCAAGGTTTCTCCGTGATTTTATTCGGCCGAGCAGTCGCGCGTTTTCGTATCTGTTCTTAAGGAGCTGGAGGATCTCTTGGTCGATCTCGTCTATTCTATCGCGTATCCTGTTGAGGTCGTCCATCGGTAGCTAGCTCTTCAGAATCCGTGGGATCATGCCTCCGCGTATCATGAGATCCGCGAGACTTATGGCGACCATTCCTTGGACGACAGGGACTGCTTTAGGAACCACACAGGGATCGTGCCGGCCTTTCACTCCCAGCTCTGTCTCTTCCATCTCTGACACATTGACGGTCTTCTGTTCTTTAGCAATCGAGGAGGGTGGCTTGAAAGCAACCCTGACAAGAAGGGGCATCCCGGTTGACATTCCGCCGAGGACCCCTCCTGAATTGTTTGTAAGGGTCATGATCTTCCCGTCGTTGATGACGTACTGATCGTTGTTCTCAGACCCTCTAAGCCGCGTAGATTGGAACCCGGCGCCGAATTCGACTCCCTTAACGGCTGGTATCCCGAAGAGGATCTTGGCCAGTTCCGAGTCGATCGAGTCGAAGATAGGTTCACCAACCCCGACAGGAAGGTTCTGCGTTATACACTCCACGACTCCTCCGACACTGTCTCCCTCGGACTTAGCTCGAAGGACGACCTGTCTCATCTTCTCCGCGATGACTGGGTCTGGGCATCTCATCGAATTCTCAAGGGTCATCTTTCTCACAATGTCTAGCTCTGGGACCCTGTGCATTGCGACGCTGGCTATCGAAGAGGTGTAGGCGAGAACGTCCACTCCGAAAGTGGAAAGGAGCTTCTGTGCGATGGCTCCAGCTGCTACAAATGCGGCTGTCATTCGCCCTGATAGTCTTCCCCCTCCACGATAGTCGCTGAAGCCTCCGAACTTGACCTTTGCAGGATAGTCCGCATGACCCGGCCGCACTATATCCTTCATGGGCTCGTAGTCTGCGGACTTCACATCCTTGTTTCTGATGTGTAAAGTGATAGGCGCGCCTGTTGTATGGTTCTGGAATATTCCCGAGAAGATCTCGACGATATCTGGTTCGCGCCGGGCCGAGACGACTTCTTTCTCTTGGGGTATCCGAAGGTCCAGATATCGCTGGATGTCATCGGTTGAGAGCGGGAGTCCGGCTGGGCATCCGTCGATTGTTACTCCTACTACCGGACCATGGCTTTCGCCGAAGCAGGTGACGACGAAGGCCTTGCCTATCGAGTTACTCCACATGAACAGGTGCTCCTAGCCTGGCGAGGTCTTGGAAGAAGTCCGGATATGATTTCGAGACAACTTCTGAGTGTTGAATGATTGATTCTCCCGTTGCGCCTAGAGAAGCGGCAGCGCACGCCATCGCCACACGGTGGTCACCGTGAGAATCAAGAACTCCTCCGATCATCTTCATTCCTCCATGAATGATGACTCTGTCCTCTTCGATCTGGAGTGCAGAACCCATCTTCACGAGTTCAGCAGGAAGAGAATGAAGTCTATCGGATTCCTTGTAGACTAGTCGTTTGACCCCGCGGATTTCTGAGGTCCCGTCGGCAAAACACGCGAGGGCCTCCAGAGGAGGAACGAGGTCGGGGTTATTCCTAGCATCGAACTCGAACCCTTTCAATTCCTTTCATCCGATGATGAAGTTGTCTACGTCCTTTTCTAGCTCATGTCCGATTTTTGATGCTATTTTCATAATATCCACC
>CAYRXJ010000130.1:0-4613 GCA_964428235.1 uncultured Candidatus Bathyarchaeia archaeon
TGAAGAGTTCATCGACGGCTGGGAGGCAACTTTCATGGCCTCTGTGTCATCCGGACGCATACAGTGGCTTATGCCTGCCTTCCAAGACTACAAGCCAGTCTATGATAATGATGTAGGCCCGAACACAGGCGGGATGGGTTGCTACAGTCCTGTTCCAACCGTGACAACCCAGCTCCTCGAGAACGTAAAGAACTCGATAGTCTCCCCAGCAATAGCAGGGTTAGAGAAACTTGGAATCCGTTACCAAGGCGTCCTCAACGTTAACGCGATAATAAGCTACGAAACGGAAGAACCTCTTGTGTTGGAATTCAACGCAAGGTTCGGCGACCCAGAAGGACAAGGGGTTATGATGTTAATCGAAAGTGGACTGGCAAATCATCTCAGGTCAGTAGCAGAGGATAAACCAAGGGTGGAAGCACCCAAATGTCGAACATCATCGTGCGTGCTAGTGGTCCTCTCTTCCAGAGGATACCCGACCACACAATCACTTGGCAACCGAGTAACAATTCGGCCCTTCACCGATAAGAACGTCACAATATTCCATGCAGGCACCACACGAAATTCCGCGGGCGAGCTTGTTACCGGAGGTGGGAGAGTCCTGAATGTAGCATCCGTTGCCAACACACTCGAGTCCGCTCGGGAAGAAGCCTACAACATCATCCGGAATACAGTCCATTTTGACGGTATGCATTACAGGTCGGATGTCGGAGCGGTTGAGAAGAGAAGGCAGAGGACTCCTCAGGTGATATGAGTGTGATCCCCGCTGAAGATAGAAAGGTTCCTGTTGCCGTTTTAGCATCCGGTAGAGGAACTAACCTCGAGTCCATTCTCGAGGCGATTAACGGAAAATACATTACCAATGGAAAGGCGAACGTCGTGATCAGCAACAATCCGAATGCTCCGGCATTAGACATTGCCAAGAAATACAAAGTTCCCACGGTCACCTTGGATGACCGAGGTTTCCCGAAGAAGAGCTGGGATTACGATCAAAAGACGATCAGATCGCTTGACCAACACAACGTGAAGCCCGGAAGAGGGCTGATCCTGCTCGCAGGATACTTCCGGATCTTAACTCCAGAGTTTGTTGGACTGTTTGATCGTCGAATACTGAACATCCATCCCTCACTCTTGCCCGCGTTTCCAGGTTTGAACGCTCAGAAACAGGCATTGGACCACGGAGCGAAAGTCACCGGCTGCACCGTCCACTTTGTCGACAGGGGAGTAGACACAGGGCCAATAATCCTCCAGGCTGTAGTCCCGGTTCGCGAAGATGACACGGTCGACACGTTGAGCCATAGAATTCTCCTCGAGGAACACCGATTGTACCCAGAAGCCATCCGACTGTTTACTGACGGATCACTACGAGTTGATAATAGGAGAGTGTTGTCCTCGCCGTGACAGCGACAATTATGGACGGAAAGCTGGTCGCGGTCGAGTCGAAAATGGAGACCGCGAAGAGGGTGCAGGAACTCTTGAAGATGGGAGTAAAACCGCGTCTCTCGACTGTCCTAGTCGGAGATGACCCAGCATCAGCAACCTACCTGAAAGCGAAGCACAAGGCGGCCGAAGAGTCAGGAATACTATCCGAAAATCATCGCCTACCGGCTAACACAACGAAAGAGAATCTTGACATCCTCTTGGACCAACTTAACCGAAACGAGACGGTCCACGGAATACTTGTCCAACTCCCACTCCCTAAACATCTCAATGAGCAATCAGCAATCAGTAAGATTGACCCGGAAAAGGACGTGGACGGCCTACACCCTTCGAACCTTGGGAAACTGGCCTCAGGAACAGAGGGCCTCGTCCCATGCACCCCGAAGGGAATAGTTAGACTCCTAGAATTTTACAAGGTTCACGTTTCAGGCTCCAGAGCGACTATTGTCAACCGCAGCAATCTTGTCGGCCGTCCACTCGCCATGCTACTTCTAAACCGAGACGCAACCGTCGTGATCTGTCACTCAAAGACGAAGAACCTTACCGAAATAGCACATGAAGCAGATATTCTCGTGACTGCAATCGGACGGCCCGAAATAACGATAGGCCCCGACTATGTCAAGAGCGGTTCCACCGTCGTAGATGTGGCAATCAACCGAGTCAATGGAAAATTAAGAGGAGACGTGGATTTTGAAGCTGTCAAGAAGGTTGCGGGCCACTTGACTCCAGTCCCGGGAGGCGTAGGACCAATGACAGTCGCAATGCTCCTGGAAAATACAATAGAAGCTGCAGCCAGCCAGTCAGGCGTCAAACTTTCAAGAAACAATCTCGTCAACTATATACCCTCATAGATTGCACTTTGGCGAAGACGACTTTGGCACGAACGATAAGCATACTCATGGGGTCTGAGAGCGACCGTGAGATAGCTAAGAAAGCAGAGTCCATTTTTGAAAAGCTGGGCATTCAGTATGAGACCAAGGTGCTATCAGCTCATCGGAATCACAAAGAATGGGACAGATACGTGGAGAGCTCCAAGTCCGACGTTTTCATTGCCATCGCTGGGCTCGCGGCTCACCTCCCAGGGTTCGTAGCGTCGCTTACAACAAGACCCGTAATCGGCGTCCCTGTGTCGGGAAAACTGGGGGGCCTCGAGTCAATCCTTTCTATGGTCCAGATGCCATCCGGAGTGCCCGTCGGAACGGTCGGAGTCGACAATGGAACCAACGCTGCCTTACTGGCAGCATCTATACTCGCAATATCCGACCCGGAAACCTCACGGAAGCTCTTCGAATACAAAAGTGGTAGCCTAAAATGAAAATGGAACTTGAATCCGAGTTGGACCAAACACCGTTCAAGAGAGGCAAGGTCAAGGATATTTACGACATTGGGAACGGGAGACTTCTCTTTCTCTTCACCGACCGCGTCTCAGCCTACGACGTTGTATTGCCAACAACCATCCCAAGGAAAGGAGAAGTCCTCTGCAAACTAGCATCGTTCTGGTTCGACCATCTGAACGTGGCGAACCACATGGTAAACGTCACCGGACCGAATCGCATGGTCGTTAGAAATCTGAAGATGATCCCCGTCGAATGCGTAGTCCGAGGCTACCTCTACGGTAGCCTCTACGAGAGACTAGCCAAGGGAGAGGTGCGAATCCCTGTTGAACCAGTTATGGCAGCTAAATTGCCTGAACCAATGTTCGACCCGACCACAAAGTCAGACGTGAAGGATGAGCCGATCACAATGAACCAGATACTGGACGAGGGATGGTTGAGCCGAGAACAACTGGGAGAGCTCCGAGTCAAGAGCGTTAGTATCTACGGGAAAATGTCCGAAAGAGCGGAAAAGGCTGGATTTATTCTCGCGGATTTGAAACTGGAGTTCGGTTTCGACGCTAGGGAAAACATTGTCCTAGCTGACTCTATGGGCCCCGATGAGTTCAGACTCTGGCCTAAAGATAACTATCGCCCGGGCCGATCCCAAGAGAGCTACGACAAGCAACCAATCCGAGATTGGCTCACGAAAAAAGGTTACAAGAAACAACTCGACCAGGCGCGTTCTGAAGGACAACCCGTCCCGACACCACCACAACTTCCCCCCGAACTCGTAGAGGAAACGAGTAAGCGCTACATTGTAGCGTACGAACGACTGACCGGTATGAAACTGTAGAAAGATCAGAGCACTTGGTGGTAGGCTGGAAAATGGGGCCCCGTAACGCTCAACCAGAAAAGACGATGACATACGCAAAGGCTGGCGTGGCCGATATAGAAGGGACGAAGAGCGTCTTAGCGAAAAACTTGGCCTTCAGCTTTTCCTCAAGAAACGGAAGAGTGGGGCAGCCAGTTTTCCCAATAGGCCATTATGCAGGCCTAGTTGACCTAGGGGATGGACGAGTTCTCGGCCTTCACGTTGACAACGTTGGGACGAAAGTTCTCATCGCTAACCAAATGGAAAGGTTCGATACGATCGGGATCGATTGCGTCGCAATGTGCGCGAACGACCTGATTTGCGCTGGGCTCGAACCATTCGCCTTTCTCGACTATATCGCAATCTCCAAACCCAGTCCGTCCAAAATAAAGGCAATAGCGGTTGGAATTGTCGAGGGAGCAAAACAGGCAGACATGGCAGTCGTTGGAGGAGAGACCGCAGTCGTCCCAGACCTTCTCGCTGCCAGCGCGGGGCTAGACTTGGTTGGAATGGCCGCAGGGATATGCGACAAGGATCGATTGGTCTTGGGAGACAAGTCAAGAATCGGGGACATCCTTATCGGCGTGGCCAGCTCAGGCATTCATTCCAACGGACTTTCCCTAGCAAGAAAGATTCTGCTCAAAGAGCACGATGTAAATGACTGGATTCCTGAACTAAGACGGAGCCTCGGCGAAGAGCTTCTTGAGCCCACTAGAATCTACGTTAAACCAGTTCTCGAGCTTCTAGCGGAATCCAAGATTCACGGACTGGCTCATATCACTGGCGGAGGACTTGGAAAGTTGAACCGGATTGTTTCTCAAGCGAAACTTGGAGCCGAACTAGACCAACTTCCCGATGTCCCAACGATTTTCAAGATGATCCAGGAAGATGGAGGAATCGTCGACCATGAGATGTACCGCACGTTCAATATGGGAGTTGGACTCGTCCTTGTTTGTCCCAAAAACGAAGAGGACTCGGTAATCCAGACG
>CAYRXJ010000131.1:0-4612 GCA_964428235.1 uncultured Candidatus Bathyarchaeia archaeon
TTAATGGGTTGACGGGTGCCTATCTTAGCCGACCTGTCAAGACCGAACAATCGTCGCGGCCTACTAGGACCGTGTGTTCGGACTGCGCAACAGGTCTCCCTGATTCCTCTACGAGAACCCTGTAGGAGCCCACGCACTTGTCCTTGACCAGTGCCTCGAGGCTGGTCGAAATGACTTCTCGAGAGAATTTATCCTGTAGCCATCTTGCTGCAAAGGGCAAGGGCCCAAATTGTTCTCTAATGGTTTCGAGGACTCTTTTCGATGATTCGTCTCTCGCGCCTTTCGATTTGATGAATCTGTAGATGTAGGCGTTGGGTGCGTCTCTCACGCTACCTTTTGCTGTTGGCATGGTTACGAATGGCTCGATGGCATAGACTTCTCCCTCCATTATTCTTGCACCATTGATCTCGCCCACGTTGGGAACAGATTTTCCCGCGTGCACGGTGTATCGTTCGATATTGTGCCCTGTCAGGTTGCGGATTGGGCGGTAGCCGTAACGCATTACCGTCGTTTGTATGATGCGGCCGATTTCGGAAAGTTTGACTCCTGGCCGGAATGCGTGGATAGCGTTTGCTAAGGCTTCGTCAGCAGCTCTCACGAGTGGAGCGTAGGAAGGGCTCAGGGACAGCGTGACAGCGGTGTCAGTGACATATCCATCAATATGTATCCCAAAGTCGACCTTGACGAGTGAACCGGACGGGACCTTCAGAGAGTCTCCGGGTGGGCATGTGTAGTGGGCCGCGACTTCGTCTATTCCGATTCCCACTGGGAACGCTGGTTTTCCTCCCAACTCGCGAATTCTCCTCTCAACGGACTCGCAAATCTCGAGGGCTGCGGTGCCAGGCTTCACGAGAGAGGGCACTTCGTCCCGTAGCTGAGCTACCATCTTGCCGGCTCTCCGAAATGAATCCAACGCATCCGAGTCGAACAATCTGAGAACCTAGGGTTTGGCTCTAGAGTTTCTCGAAATCCGTTTCCCACATTTTTCTAGCTAGAGTTCCACTGTGCTTGAATTCCGAAACGTGATTGCGAGCCTCCTCCCGTTTCTTCCTATGCTCCTTGAGAAAACCTGTGATCTTGGCTACTAGAATTTCTTTCAATTCCCCGGTCAAGAGTCGGCCTGACTTGTAGTCATCTCGGATTTTGTCTAGTTTATGCTGGTTCGGTTCGAAGAACATGTATAGCCACTGGAATGGAACATCAATGTCAGGGTCTCCACCGAGCCGTCGGTGTTCTTCCACTGTAGCTCGGCCGCCGGAAAAGGCGCGCTTGTTAACTTTGCTCTTGACGGTGTAATCGTCATCGTCTAGATAGATTGCGGTTTCTGGTTTGGACGAGCTCATCTTATCGCTCAACCCTGTCAGAGGAGGGACGAACTTGCTGTGGATCGCAGCTGCCTTGTGGTAGCCGAGGCCCTCTGCAATATCGCGTTGGATCCTCCAGTACGGGTCTTGGTCTATCGCAGCGGGGATGAGACAGCGGCGTTTCTCGAAGAGGGTCGGCAATATTTGTATGCTCGGATAGAAGAGCATTCCTACGTTCGTCTCTCCGGTGAATCCAAACACTGCCTTGGTCAGGCTGTAGTTGATGCGCTTTGAAATCTTGAGGATTAGTGGATAGGCGTGTCCCACGAATTCCGTATCTTGGAAGATGAAGGTCTTATCGGGATGGAAGCCTGTCGCTAGAATGTCAAGTATGTTCTCATCTGCCCAGTGTTGAGTGTCCGGATAGGACAAGTTCCTCTTTGCCTCGAGGTACTTTTCATCGTCAGTTACTTGGATGTAGACGTTCGTTCCGAATTTTTCTTGGAGTAGTCTTGTGAAATAGAACTGCATGATGTGACCAATGTGCATGGGCCCACTTGGACCGCGGCCAGTATAGAGGAAGAATCCCTTCCCTTTCTCATGATCGTCCAGTGCGAGCTCCAAGTCACGTTGCGAGAAGAAGATTTGTCGTTTCACTAGATAGCTGGCAGGGCCGAGAATCTTTTCCATCCGAGCCGCGAGCTCGGGCCCGATTGGCTGGGTACCAAACTCTCGAATGAGGTGGTTGTAATCGACTTTGCCAGTTACTTCCCATGGAGTTACTACGTACGCTCGATCCGACAATTCAGCAATCAACAGGTTCGAGTTTTCATTGACTGGTTTATCCGCGACCGTTCGGTCATGTATGTGAGGTTGGTGACAAATGCAGACAGGATGTTATGACGCTCTCTAGAACTAGTTGCCTCCAAGTCGGAAAAACGACTGGTCCAGCGGGTAAACGAACTACTGTGAGGGCGGGTTTATGCAAATATAGAGGACGTTGCTTCCCCTGACGATTAGGCTCCCAAAGTTTGTTGCGGGGTCTCCTCCCCTGTATTCTCGAGCCCCGTCGAGGATGATGTTCATATGACTGTCGCAATCGATCATTTTCCCCCGATATTCACTATCGTTCTTGAGTCGGACCGCGACATCACCGTTTAGCTTTCTGACCAACAAGTTAAGCGGTTTTCGTGACGGTTCCATCTCATCCTCTAGCGCTGTTCGGCCGCTATCACTAAAAAAGGCTTTGCGATTGGACGGGGCAGAATGCCGTTACTCACTCGTTGCCGAATTTTCTCGTGCGGCCATTCTCTGTTCGTGTTGTTCTTTCCTAAAATCAGACTTTAGTTTTCCGCATCGTATGCATCTCGCCATCTGTCCTCGTCCCCGCCACTGATGTGAACATCCTGACATTATTGACTACCGAATCCTGTGCCCCACTCGTTCTTAAGCACAGGCTTCCGAGTCTAGGTTCTTTGCCAAAAGTACAGTGTTTCTCTGGGCGAAAGCGCGCACCTCTCGGGATGCTCAGCCCGATCCCACTGAATACAGGATGGTGTTCTTTCAGTTGGGTGGAACACGCTTAGAATAGTAGCGGCCTGTGGTCTAGCTACTCTAGTAGCTTCGTGGAGTACAGAGCTCGCTGATTGCTCGTCTGCCACAGATACCGAGACGACGCAGTCCACTGAACAAGCTCTGAACGGAAGATGACGGGCGTCACCAATTACGAGGTCTGTCTTTCTCGCCGAAACTAGGACCCTGGATCTTTCAAGCATCCCTTTGGATAGGTCGAGACCAATGGTCATCGCGCTGCGGCTTTCGACTTCGTACAGCAATTCACCCGTGCCCGATCCAATGTCAAGGAAGGTCCCGAACGTATTGTTGCCTATGAGTTCAAGCACTTTCTGATGCTTGGCTTTCTGTTCTGTCATGTATAGTTCCCTGTAGGAGTTCGACAACTTGTCGTAGTACTCGGAGACTCTCAAGGGACCCTTGGTCAGTCGAACGACCATTGCCGATATATGTTCCTCGTTGTGCTCTGCTTCTGGTCCTCGGCGAAGGCTCGATTCATTGACAATCCTAACTTTTCCCACTTTGAAGGACGCCCATGAAACCATGGCCAGATCATTAGAGGCTCGCATGGTCATTTTGCTCGTCGGGTTGTGTGAGGTTCGCTATTCAGGCCGAACTGGGAGCCAGCTGGGGAGTGGAGAAAGAGTAATCGTTGTTAAGGAAGATGGGTGTGTCTTGGTTCATCGGTCGACCGACTATAGGCCGGTGAACTGGCAACCTGGCGGGTCGATAGTCCAATCTCAGCTTGAAGGGTCTCGTCTTTTTGTTAGAGCTGTCAGGGTGAATCCCATCGAAAGTTTGACGATAGTGATCGACCGTGTGGACATGCTTGCAAGTTTTAGACTGGAGGATGATGCTCAATTCTATCTTCACGCTAGCGAGGAGGACATGCAGAAAGCGATAATCCACAAGCCGAGCTTGATCGAGCCCGGCCTGGAGATCGCGGAATTCGAGAGGCGCGTTGAGCCTGGCTTTGTTGACATTTACGGTTTCGACAAGAACGGGAACAGCGTTGTCATCGAGATCAAGAAGGACTCCGCCGGCATTCCCGCGATCAAGCAGCTGGCTGAGTACCTGAAGTACATACAACCAAAACCGGGGAGGAGACTTCGTCCGATCATAGTGGCCCCTGGGCTGGCAAAAGGAGCTCAGACTATGATGGCAAGGATGGGGTTCGAGTATAAGCAGTTGAGCCTTCAGAAGTGTGCTGATGTTTTGCGGAGGCGCGCGAAGTCAGAGCACCAGCAGGCTCTGAAGGGCTGGATGTAGATTCGGCCCCTTGAGCGGTTGAGGGTCCTGCCTCGAATGCTAGCTAGGCGACCGGGGGTTGCTCTGCAATCTTCGGGGCCCTATGGCAATCACGAATAGCACGATTCCAAGCGCGAAGAGTTGGAGGCTTACTGCTAGAGAGACTGGGACTGTCAGTTTCAGCCGGCCGAAGAGCGCTTGATTGATGTAAGCGGGAACTATCATGAGCATTCCTCCGGCTATGATTGCTACTACCCTTAGACCTGTTCTTATGGGGCTGGCTAATCCGGTGGATTCCATTGTTCTTCCTCTATTCACTCGGTCGCTCGGTCTTTTCCCCGTCCGCGCTATATAGATGATTGGCTTCGGCCGACCCGAGCCTCTTCGTAATTTTTCTGGCAATGGTAGTGTAAGCTGTGTGTCCTATCATGCGAGTCTCGGGTCTAATCTTTCCAGCCTCAGTCTTCATGCTCCTAAGGATTAGTTCG
>CAYRXJ010000132.1:0-4516 GCA_964428235.1 uncultured Candidatus Bathyarchaeia archaeon
AACAATGGACGCCAGCCTGTTCATTGTTGGGTATCAAGGTGGAGCCTGGTCGAAGGAGGGAAACTAAGAATCATGGGCTGCAGCGCAAGTTACATTAACCATCTCCGAACAACTAACGTTCATCCGGGAGAAGATTACGATCTCTCTTCTCTACGAGAGATTTCACAAACTGGGTCCCCCCTCTCTCCGGAGGGGTTCGATTGGGTATACGATGAGGTCAAGGGAGACCTACACCTCAATTCGATTTCAGGAGGTACGGACATCAACGGCTGTTTCGCGGGAGGAGTTCCGATTCTTCCAGTGTACTCCGGCGAACTCCAAGCACCGGGACTGGGAATGAGGATCAATGTGTATGACGAGAATGCTCAGCCGGTCGTTGACACGCTAGGAGAACTGGTCTGTGAGGCTCCAGCTCCGCCCATGCCCATCTACTTCTGGAACGATCCGACCGGCGAGCGGTATCGTGAGGCCTATTTCGAATACTTCAGGTCAAAAGGCAAGAACGTATGGCGACACGGAGACTTTGTATTGACTCACGGCGATACTGGCGGGTACACCTTCTACGGCCGGTCAGATGCAGTGAGCAAGGCATCGGGGGTCCGTGTGGGAACTTCAGAGATCTATAACGTCGTGGAGAAAATGGTGGAGATCGCGGACAGTCTTGCGGTTGGGCAGAACTGGGCTGGTGACCAGCGAATCATCCTCTTCATCAAACTTACCCCCCACAACAATCTTACGGATAGTCTGAAGGAAAAGATCAGGAAGACTATTCGGGATGAAGCTTCACCGAAACATGTTCCGGCGTTGATTCTGGAAGTGCCTGACATTCCGTATACTCTGAATATGAAGAAGGTGGAGGTTGCCGTCGCGAATATTATCAACAATCGCCCTGTGACCAATAGAGATGCGCTGGTCAACCCAGAATCTCTGGATCACTTCTCCCGACTCATTCCCCAGCTCCAATCGAAATGAGGGCTCGGTTATTCGAGGAGGAGTAGTTTGTCGCCGGCTTTCACTAGCGCTCCCTGTTCCACATAAATTTCTTTGACAGTCCCAGTCTTCGGTGCTGAGATATCATTCTGCATTTTCATCGCTTCGAGCACTGCGAGTGACTGGCCTGCGTTGACATTCTGAGTCGCGGCAGTATTGAGGGCGACTACTCTGCCGCTCATCGGAGCGTATACGAGCACAGGTCCAAGAGTTAGGTCATTAACTCGCGTAGTTGTGACGAAATTGCTGCGATCAATCGTGAAGGTCAGTATCTTGCTATTGAGCTTCGCAACATATCGACCTTGATCGTCTGCTGGGCCTAACGATGCGGTGAGAACTTGGCCGTTAATTGATGCAACGAGGCTAGGGCGATCCATGGTCGGTTCCTCCAGAATCCTCACGCTAAGCTCGGAGCGGTCGATAGTGACTTTCTGGACTTGACCCTTGTTGAGTTCCTCGGTGATCGTCCACGTCCTCCCCCCTATGCTGAGACGTGTCGGTTGTCTAGAGCCCTTCGACAAACAACGGTGACCTCGTGTTAGATATTGGTTGGGCCATTGTTCTCCAATTGTTGCGGATTTGTCCTTCCGACGGCAACACGCGAAGTGCAGCCGTGTACCTTGTGGCCAGATAGAGCATAACGGTCTCTTCTCTTGACAATTGAGGAGTAAAGTCCCGCGTCGAGATCATCAGGTCGAGCATTTGGGTATGATAGTCGCCGTGGAGGAAATTCTTGTCTTCAAGGATGGTTTGATGAACTGGTATTGTTGTTGCTACTCCATTTACTACCGTCTCGACGAGAGCCCCCGACAGTCTACGAATCGCTTCTTCACGCGTGCTACCTTGGGCCGCAATCTTGGCGATTAACGAGTCGTAATACTCGGGGATGATGGCCCCATCAAACATTGCAGTGTCGACTCTAATTCCTGGCCCGGACGGGGGTGTGAACTGTTCTACTTTTCCTGGTGAGGGTGCGAAGTCTTGAGATGCATCCTCGGCGTTGATTCTGCAGTTTATAGCTGCCCCGTTAAACGATAGCTCCTCTTGAGATAGCCCTAGGCCATCTCCACTGGCAACGCTAAGCTGTCGCTCAACAATATCGACACCGGTAACCATCTCCGTGATCAGATGCTCTACCTGAATTCGCTTGTTGATCTCCAGATAGTACAGCTGCCCGTCTTCTGTCCTAACGAACTCCACTGTTCCGGCGTTTTCATATTTGGCTGACTTGGTTGCCTTAAGCGCTAGTGATATGAGCCGTTTCCTTGTTGTCGGTGCTAGAACAGGCGAAGGGGTCTCTTCCAGAATCTTTTGATGTCTCCTCTGAAGAGAACATTCTCTCTCTCCCAGGTGAATAATTCGGCCTTTGCGCCCCGCTATAATCTGGACCTCCAAGTGGCGAGGATTTCTGAGATTTTTCTCGAGATACAGATCTGAGCGGCCGAATGCACTCTTCGCCTCAGCGGAGGCTAACGCGAACGCTCGTGCAAGTTCTCGAAGAGTATTGACGATTCGCATCCCTCGACCTCCTCCACCGTACGAGGCTTTGATTAGCACCGGAAATCCGAGCCGACGTGCTTCTGCTTCTGCTTCTTCAACCGTTTCTACCTGGCCTCTAGAGCCAGGAATAATCGGGACCCCGGCCTTCCGAGCAGTTCCTCGAGATTCGAACTTGTTTGCAGCTGAGAATAGAACTCTGCTGCTGGGTCCGATGAATACTATCCTCTCTTCCTCGCAGGATCGTGCAAACTCAGGATTCTCCGCGAGAAATCCATAGCCGGGGTGGATAGCCTCTACTTTGGATGATTTTGCTATTTTGATGATCTTCGGTATGCTCAGGTAGCTTTCTGAGGATGGGCCTGGGCCTATGTTGTATGCCTCGTTTGCCATCGAGACGTGTCGAGACCCGAGGTCGGGATCAGAGTAGACCGCTACAGTCTTGATCCCTAGTTTTCTGCACGTCCGAATTACTCGGACTGCGATTTCGCCGCGGTTTGCGATTAGGACTTTACGGAACATCTCTCTTTCAGTCTAGAGTGGAATATTGCCGTGCTTTCTAGGAGGGCGAGCTTCTCTCTTTGTTTTCACAGCTTCGAAGTATTTGATAAGGGTCTCTCTTGTCTCGGAGGGTTCGATAACATCGTCAACGTACCCTCTGCCTGCGGCCACGTATGGATTACTGAATCTTTCTCGATAGTCCATTGTCAGCCTTTTTTTCTCGCTTGAAGCATCCTTAGCATTGGTAATTTCGTTGCGGAAGATTATGTTGATAGCCGCGTCGGGACCCATTACTGCGATCTCCGCCGACGGCCATGCAAGATTGACATCGGCTCTGATGTGCTTGCTTCCAAGAACGTCGTAAGCGCCTCCGTACGCTTTCCTAACTATGACGGTCAACTTAGGAACTGATGCTTCGCAGTAAGCATATAGAAGCTTTGAGCCATGCCTGATTATTCCTTGATGCTCTTGGTCGATTCCGGGAAGGAATCCGGGAACGTCAACGAGTGTTAGAATGGGAATATTGAAGGCGTCGCAGAACCGTACGAATCGGGCTCCTTTCACGGAGGAGTCTATGTCAAGCGTGCCAGCGTTGACCTTGGGTTGATTCGCAACGATCCCGATTGGATAGCCGTTGAGCCTGGCGAGTCCAATGATGATGTTTTGCGCCCATAATGGCTGTACTTCAAACAGTTCTCCTCCGTCAACAATGCGGGTGATAACGTCATGCATGTCGTATGCTTTGTCTGGATTGGGAGGGAGTATGCTATTGAGCTCGTTTTTGTCCGCGATTGGAGGGCGAGGTATTGCTCTAGGGGGATCCTCGGTGTTGTTCGACGGAATGTAACCCAACAGTTTTCGGATTTGTTGAAGGCCTTCGTTCTCGTCTTGTGCGAAGAAGTGTGCGACACCGCTTGTGGTGTTGTGGATTCTCGCGCCGCCAAGCTCTTCGAAGCTCACATCCTGGTTGAGAACCGCTTTGATCACGTCGGGTCCTGTGATGAACATGTAGCTGGTCTTGTCAACCATTATCGTAAAGTCCGTCATCGCTGGTGAATAAACAGCGCCTCCCGCGCAAGGTCCCATAATGGCGGATATCTGAGGTATGACGCCTGACGCCAGAACGTTTCGGAAGAATATCTCAGCGTATCCTCCGAGGCTAACAACGCCCTCTTGGATTCTCGCTCCTCCGGAATCGTTGACTCCTATTAGCGGGACGCCTGCCTTTAGAGCGAGATCCATGATCTTCGTAACCTTCTCAGCGAACATCTTCCCCAGGGACCCACCGAAGACGGTAAAATCGTGAGAGAACAAGTAGACAGTACGCCCATCGATCTTGGCATGACCAGTGACCACGCCATCACCGAGAATCTTCTTTTCACCCATTCCGAAATCAGAGACCTGGTGGATAGCGAACCTATCCATTTCTACAAACCTGCCCGGAACCACAAGGGAAGTGGTTGTTCCCCTGGCATTCCTTTTTCCCCTGGAATGCTCATCAGCCTACTTCTCCCTGCCCCCCACCCCC
>CAYRXJ010000133.1:0-4458 GCA_964428235.1 uncultured Candidatus Bathyarchaeia archaeon
AGTCCAAGCCCTACGATTGGGAGTCCGCAGAAGAGCGTGAGCAGTGGCTTGTAGATTCCTCGCATCTTCAGGCGATCGTCAATTGCTCCGATGATCGCGGCAGATCCGACGACGAGTGAGAATGCAAGCATTGTGATGCTATTTCCTCCGCCGATCTCAACGTAGAGCGCTGACAGGATGATCATTGTGATCGGGATGGCTGCGCCGCACATTTCGGGTATTGGTGGCTTGTTGAGCTTGTGGACGTCTATCCCCATTATCCCTGCTTTCGGGTTTACTCGCATGAAGAACTGTGTCAGAACGAGTGCGATTGGAAAGGAGAGTATTCCGAGTAGGACTGCGACCGTTGTGTCCCAGCCGCTCGGGATCATGGTGTCGCGGATGTAAAACGGATTATAAAAGAAATGATTTCCGTGGGCGAAGGATTATCAGTGATTATTTACTGAGCGCGTTCTCGGAGTCTAGATGGCGGTCTTCGACCACCCGTTTCTCCCGAACGCGGGAGAGCCTATCCGGAAGAAGATGCTGGAGGTCATCGGGGTCTCCTCTATCGAGGAACTGTTCTCTGATATTCCCATACAGGTTCGCACCAATCGCTCGTTGAAGGTAGACTGGCTGGCCTCGGAACAAGAGGTCAAGAGCCATGTTGACCGGTTGTTGAGCGAGAACAGGTCGGCGAACGATATTCCGGTCTTTCTCGGGGCTGGTATGTATAATCACTATATTCCCGCAGCTGTCAAGGCGATTCTTGGGCGGACCGAGTTTCAGACTTCTTACACTCCTTACCAGGCGGAGATCTCGCAGGGACTTCTCCAGTCCTTGTACGAGTTCCAATCGATGATAGCGGACCTTACGCAGATGGACGCGGTCAACTCGTCGCTTTACGACGGGTCCACGTCTCTGGGAGAGGCTGCTCGGATGGCCTGCAGAGCGACCCGGAAAAGAAAGGTCCTGGTTCCTCGGAGCTTGCATCCTGCGAAGCTCTCGGTTCTGAAGAATTATGCTGAGCCCGTGAACATCGACCTCGTACAGTATGGCTACGACATGGAGACTGGTGGCTTGGATTCATCCGACTTACAGTCTAAGCTAGACGCGGACACGGCTGCTGTCTACTGCGAAGTTCCTTCTTTCTTCGGAGTTCTCGATCCGGAAGCTGTGAACGTTCCATCGTTGTGCCATTCGAAGGGTGCGCTGGCGATTGTTGGCTTTGATCCGGTATCTCTCGGGGGACTGAAACCTCCAGGAGAGTATGGAGCTGACATCGTGATTGCCGAAGGACAATCTATCTCAACTGAGATGAATTTTGGTGGTCCGGCTCTCGGAATAATCGGTTGTCGTGGGGACAACTTGATCCGTCAGCTTCCTGGACGATTGATTGGTCTTACTAGTACCCTTGACGGAAAGGAACGGGCGTTCAGCATGGCTCTACAGACCAGAGAGCAACACATTCGCCGAGAGAAGGCAACATCAAACATCTGTACGAACGAGGCGCTGTTCGCGATTGGCGCGGCGGCGTATCTCTCGCTTCTGGGTCCACGGGGTTTGCGGCAGTTGTTCGAGACTGTTCTGACTCGGACAAGTTATGCAATGAAAATGCTTGGTGAGATTCCTGGTGTTCGGATTCCTAGGTTCAAGAGTCCGCATTACCAGGAGTTCGTTGTCTCGTTCACCGGACCGAAAGGAACTCTGGCCCAGCTGAACAAGGCTTTGCTAGGGCAGGGTATGCACGGTGGCAAGATCCTGGTGAAAGACTTCCCGGAACTAGGGGAGAGTGCACTGTTCTGTGTCACTGAATCCAACAGCGCAGATTCAGTCGATAGACTGAGGCTGTTGATCGAGAAATTGAAGGAGGCATAGGAAGATGTTTCATCAGGCAAAGTGGGACGAGCCGCTGATCATTGAACGATCGGCGAATGGGAAGATCGGGCACAATCCTGCAAAGCCGACTGAAATCGAAAAGAAGATCGTTGGACAGAATGTTTGGAGTGTTGTTCCGAAGGCTTTGTTGAGGAATGGTTTGCCGCCGCTTCCGGAGGTTTCTGAGCCTGAAGTGGTGCGTCACTATACTCGATTGTCACAGGAGAATTTCTCTCCGGATCTCGGAATCTATCCTCTGGGCAGTTGTACTATGAAGTACAATCCAAAGGTGGCAGAGACAATCGCGGCGAATCCGAAGCTGGAGAAGGTTCACCCGGAGCAGGACGAGTCGACTGTTCAGGGCGTTCTCTCTATTCTATACCGATTGGAGGGTTTTCTGGCTGAGATTACGGGGATGAGCAAGATCTGTCTCCAGCCTGTCGCTGGTGCTGCTGGAGAGTATCTTGGATGTCTGATAATTCGCGCTCATCATCGTTCTAGGGGAGAATTAGACCAGAGGCGCGAAATGATTGTTCCGGACTCGGCGCACGGGACGAATCCCGCGAGCGCGGCGATGGCCGGGTTCAACGTGGTGGTTGTTCCCTCGAACGAGGAGGGAATGGTTGATCTTGAGGGTCTCCGGAAGGTCGTTGGTCCGAAGACTGCTGGGTTGATGATTACCAATCCAAACACGCTCGGGATCTTCGAGAAGAACATTCTGGAAATCGCCAAGATGGTCCACGATGCCGGTGGACTGTTGTATTATGATGGTGCGAACTTCAACGCGATCCTTGGAAAAGTCAGACCGGGGGACATGGGCTTCGATATCTGTCACTTGAATCTTCACAAGACGTTCGCTACTCCGCATGGCGGCGGTGGTCCTGGTGCTGGGCCTATTGGGGTCAGGAAAGATCTGGAGAGGTTCTTGCCGGTTCCGCGTGTTGGTTTTGACGGGAAGAGGTATTTTTGGGATTACGATCTCTCTGATTCTGTTGGGAAGATTACTGCTTTTCACGGCAATGTGGGTGTTCTGGTCCGGGCTTACGCGTACATTCTCAGTCTGGGGCCGGAGGGACTGAAAGCTGTCTCAGAGACTGCTGTCTTGAACACGAATTATGTTCTGGCGAAGATCTTGGAAAGAAGCAGGTTCGAGTTGCCTTTCAGTAAGAAGAGAAAGCACGAGTTTGTCTTGAGTGCGAAGAAGATTTCCGATCAAACTGGGGTTCGGGCATTGGATATTGGGAAGAGAATGTTGGATCTAGGCTTGCATTCGCCTACTGTGTATTTTCCGCAGATTGTGGAGGAGGCGATGATGGTTGAGCCCGCGGAGACGGAGAGTCTGCGGGACCTGGATGATCTTGTGGACGCTTTCGTGAAAACTGTGGAAGAGGCTGAGAGAGATCCAGAGAAGTTGAGGGGTGCGCCTCACAATGCTAGTGTTGGACGGATCGACGAGGTTAGGACTTCTCATCCGAAGACGATCAAATTGAAGTGGGACAACCCGAAACTCGCAACTGTCTAGATCGTCTGTTTTTTCGCCAAGATAGATTTCTCTATCTTGGTGTTTTCCACAGTTTTGTTGAATTTTGCCGAATCCGGATTTTCTATAACGTATGTAATGACATCTTTGCCTCAGAGAGTTGTAGAATTGAATCTATGAATTTGACTTGTAGGAAAAGGAGTCTTACCCAAGGTTTTATTAACTCAGCATATTGAGAGTTGATTTGGTATTACGATTTAGATACGATTTAGCTATGTTATGATATATCGTGGTTCTTTCATGTCTGGTGGCTGGAGCGATATCTTGTCCACTGAAGAAATCTCAAGCGACGAGAGGCCCTTGAACTCTATTACCCGCGTATCGGTCGTCGGTGTAGGCGGCGCGGGGAACAATCTTCTCAGCCACGCTATAGGGGGAGGAGTCAGCCCCAGTAGATGCGTGGCGGTTAACACCGACAGATCGCAACTCTCACGGTCGTTGGCCAGGAACAAGGTCTTCCTCGAACAGTTGTCGGACCACGTTTCTAGCATTGCGTCTAGAAGAGAGGACCAGATGACGTTTCAAACTGCGGCTCACAGAGTCACGAGTTTCACGGATGGCTCTGACTTCACAATTGTGGTTACTGGATTAGGTGGGGCGACAGGAACGGAAAGCGCGCCGATCATCGCTGCTCGATCTCGCAGTCCGGTGAGACCGGTTGTTGCTGTCGTTGCGATTCCCTTCATCCACGAAAGGGAAAGACGGTTCGTTGCACTTAGAGGGTTGAAGAAAATGGTTGATGCATGCGATTGTACAGTTGTCGTTGATAATGCTGTTGAGCGTGATTATCTGAGTAATGAGGCGCGGAGCACTGACCAGACGGCGAGCATAGCTGTCAGAAGTCTCACGGAACTCTTGTCCGGGGCAGAGGATTTCGAGGCGCAAGGAAAGCTGGAGCGGAGGAACGCGCTGCTGGATCGCAAGCTGGTCGCGCAGGCGACCGCGGATGGCGCGATCGCGGGGGCGCGCGCGGCCCGCGGGCAGATCGCGGCGGCGAAGGGGTCGCTCGAGCAGGCGCGGGCGGCGCTGCGACAGGCGCAGGTGAACCTGTCGTACACGAC
>CAYRXJ010000134.1:0-4451 GCA_964428235.1 uncultured Candidatus Bathyarchaeia archaeon
CTTGCCCCAAATCCTCTGACCCAGCGGCTTTGCATTCGCCGTGCTTCAGTTGCTCGCGGAGAGCTGAGGTGCGACCTCTCACCAAAGGCCTTCGTGGACTATGTCATCGAACAGGTAGAACAAGGCTGGATTTCTCGGGGCCACAAAATTCAGTGTTATCGTGGTGGGGCCGGTGGGATTTATACTTAAACAGGTATAAATCCACGAGGTTGGACAAATCGTAGCGCCTAACTTCCCCTCATTAGGCTAGTCTGTACCTGCGATTCAAAGCTCAGCATGGACTCTAAAAAAAAAGTTCAGACCTCTAACCGGAGGTGCAAGCCCAAGTGAATGTTGTGGCAGCCCGAGTGGCCACACCGGAATGCCCTTTTTTGTGTGCCAATTTTCCGCGGTTCGAGTCCGCCCGGACTCACCATACCGGTATTACTTTTGTACCGTCCACCAAACCCCCCTTTTCTCTTAAATCTTAGTTCAGTCCGAGTTCGCCCCTTTTCCACGTCGGAGTCGCAGTGAGGGATGTTTCCTCCCGACACGGTATTGCCCTTAGAGATTAGAGGAGACGAATGTGTTTTGGTTCGAGTTCGTGGATTGAGCCAAAATCCTCAAGAAGGCATTCCTAAGGAAAAGTCGATCCACAATGATAGGATTCGCGGAAAGCTTCTCAGTGTGGGCAGCGTCGACGATAGTTCCTGCATTAATTGGCCTTGTCCTAATAGTGTTGACAGGGACACGAACGAGATCCGTTTACGTAGCTTCCTTCGGGCTCGGCATCTTTCTCTGGTTCTTCCTCGACACTATCGGAGGAGCAGCAAGTCTTGACGTTAGCAGCGGGATCTCGGGCGACCCGGCTCAGATGGGAGTTCTAGGGCTGTTCATTGTAGGAGTTCTCTTGTTCTTCTGGTATGATTCGAAACGAAGCATTTTCAACTCGGAACTGGCAGTAGGCAAGTTCGGCTTAGCCATTCCCTTGGTCGTAGCAGTGGCAGTGGGAATCCACGGTTTAGGTGAAGGTTCTGCTTTCGGGACAGCTGCGGCGACAACATCAAGCACGTCCCTACTCGATACCTTCGGTGGCGTCAATGCCGGCATCGCATATGTGCTTCACAAGGCTCTTGAGCCCATGATGGTAGGAGCATGCTATTCAGTATATTCTACTGGGCGAGGCAGTAACAGCCGTCGTAGACTTGGAGACCTGCTTATGCTAGGGATAGCGTTCGTAGTCCCGTCCCTTCTCGGCGCCGCCACCGGATATATCATAGCCGCTGACACAACCTATTTCTTTGCCTTTGGGACAGGCACTTCGATCTACGCTGCCATCAGGCTTGCAGCTCCCTTGTTCTCGCCCGCCCAGAGTCCGAAACCAAGAGATTCCTTCAAACTCGCAGTAGCATTATTATTGGGATTCCTAGCAATTTACGTAGCGGCGCTGTTTCATGCATGAAGATGAAGCGAGGTCTCGAACCATCCAAACCAAGCAAGTCCTAGCTATTCTAGTTGTCCTAGTTTCTATAGGTGCAGTAATCTCAGGCCTTGCCCTTACAGGAACCATTCCCCTGAGTACCATCCTGTCATGCTTAGGGACACCGGGAACATCTAAATCATTTACAATCATTGCTGACTTGAACGGGTATAACAACAGTAAGAACATGGCCGGGCAAGGCGGTCTCGGACCTTGGCCCATCATGAACGTCTCCAGATGCGATAACGTCACAATTCATCTAACCAACAACGACACTCAGAGTCATGGACTAGCGGTCGGAGGCTACGCGGGCGAATACTCAATTCCTCCAAACCAGACTCTTTCAATACACTTTACCGCGAACAAGAGCGGTCACTGGCGAGTTTTCTGCACAATTCTTTGCAGTGTTCACGACTACATGCAAAACGGCCAGCTCAACGTCTCATAGGTCTCGTCTTGGAGAATGGAGGCCTAAAGGAATGGAGATAGACCGTCGAACAGCCACGTTTCTCATCTTCATAATTGTTGTCGGGGCTAGCATACCTGCCGCGTCCTACACTCTCGCAAATCTTCAAGTGTGCCTCGGCACCACGCGTTCGGATTACTTCAAGATAGTAATGACGAACCAGGGGTTCAACGGAAGCAAGACTCACACCGATTCTTGGCCAGTGCTCAGCGTTGGAAGATGCGACAAGGTTACAGTTCATCTTGAGAATCTGGATACTGAGGCTCACGGGTTCGCCATAACACATTACTTGGTCAGCGGGGTGAAGGTTCAACCTGGACAGTCTTATGATGTAGTTTTCAATGCTAATCGTTCGGGCGGCTTCCTTG
Source organism: uncultured Candidatus Bathyarchaeia archaeon (assembly GCA_964428235.1). Classification (GTDB taxonomy): domain Archaea; phylum Thermoproteota; class Bathyarchaeia; order 40CM-2-53-6; family 40CM-2-53-6; genus 40CM-2-53-6. The sequence continues at coordinate 2,294 of CAYRXJ010000134.1, forward strand.
TCTACTGCAACCTTCTATGCTCCATACACCTCTACATGCAAAACGGGAAATTGAACGTTAACTAGGTATGTATCATTTGACGAGTCTGAACTGGGCTGATGACGCGGTTCATGTGGCGCTCCTCGTAATGTCTGTGGTGGTGTTTGCAACATCAGTCCTGGCATACACGAAGAAGCGAAACAGGAGGTACCTCCTACTAACTCTAGCGTTTGCCTCTCTGACAGTTAGCCAGTCGGTGGACTTGGTGGAAACCTTCTTCACGTCCAGCCAATTGATAATAATTCCACTTGTCGAGATACATCTGTCACACCTTTTCGATTTTCTTATGCTGACCTGCTTTGGCCTTGCTTTGGTGAGCAAGTGAGTGTAGCGGATGTCAGGAAGAAGTGTTTACCGGCACCGCGCGAAGATTCTTGTAGCTTTGTTTCCAGGAATTCACTTGCGAGAACTGCAACGGACGCTCCACATATCTTTCAGCACTGCACGGCATCATGTCGACGCTCTCTTCAAAACAGGAGAGATAGAGCGCGAAGACGAATCCGGCTTTTCACGCCTATATCCCTTAGGAACGACCGCGAGGGACAAATCGCTTTTCTCGAGTGCTAGAAGCATGACAAAGAGATTGATTCTTTCAGCCCTTATCCAACGCGCCAATCTTTCGAACAAGCAGTTAACCGAGCTTACGGGTCTCGCAAAATCCACCATCAGCGAGCAGATACAATCCCCCCTAGATTCCGGGATTATTGGCATGAGCATCGGTCTTGATACCCGAACCACATATTTCGTCCACGACCCCGACTCCGTTTCTTCGGCGTTAGGAAGAAGCGAACGCTCCCTTTTGGAGCATGCAGCGGAACGATTCATCGACCTCTGGGACTTCTGAGACGAGGAGAATGCCTTAGGATTGGGCCTGAAGCTAAACCTCGCACTCTTGATCCTCACAATTCTCGTACCCCTATCGGCAAACTGTGGGTCCTTGGATCACATTCGAAGCAACTACCAGACTCCGTGGTTACCGATGGAATTTCAGAACGCACAACTACCCAGCAATCCAATTGCCGAGTATGGTGTTCCAACGAACGACTCGGGTCCTGAATCAATTAGCGCGGGTCCGAATCAGACTCTTTGGTTCACAGAGTTTCAAGCGGGAAAAATCGGCTCTTTCTCAATTGCAAATGGCAACGTCACAAGAGAGGTTGCGGTCCCTAACGAAATTGGAGCTCACCCCGCGACAATTGCCGTTGATAGTAGAGGAGACGTTTGGTTTACAGATGAGAACAACGTAACGGGAGCAGTCTGGAGATTCATCCCTTCGAACTCCTCCTTTACCCAGTACAAGACCCCTAACCCGAAGACGATTCCCATCTTCGTCCTCGTTGACGCACAAGATAATGTGTGGTTTACCGAGATCAATACGGACAAAATTGGTGAGTTGGCATTTCCTAACTACAATCTTACCGAGTACGCTCTCCCTACCGCAGGATCTGGGCCGGTCGAAATGGCGACCGAACCAGGGACGGCTTATCTCTGGATTACTGAACAATACACTGGCCGAATCGCAAGGTTCGACATGACAACCTATTCCTTCCAAGAGTTCACGCCCAAGGTTTCCTTGAAATATCCTGTGGGTATCGCTGCCGACGTGGCTGGGAACATCTGGGTTTCAGAACATGGCGGAAGCTCTATTGTGGATTTTCAATCGGCAAACTCAACTTGGACCAAGTTCACAACATCAATTCCCTCAACTGTGCAACAAGGCTACTCCGCCCCAGCCACGTTGACACTAGACAAGCTTGGACGCCTATGGTTCGTTGAGCACTTTTCGAACAGGGTGGGAAGACTAACACCTCCCAGTTCTATGGAGGAATTTGCCATTCCCACGGAGGGCGCCTACTCACTCCTCGACGCTGTGGATCAGAATGGCAACTTCTGGTTCACAGAATTCTACGCCAACAAGATCGGGATGATTTCATCCCTCGCAAATTCTCCCATCACCGTCACTGGAGGCAGCTCCACCGGTCTCCAAGCAACTGCTGGGCAGCCGACTACCGCCCAGATAGACATTTCCGGAGTTCTGGGTTTCGCTGGTCATGTCGACCTCAGCGCTTCTAGCTCATTTTCCCCGACCGGACAAACAGCACAATCAGTAGTTTCCTTT
>CAYRXJ010000135.1:0-4425 GCA_964428235.1 uncultured Candidatus Bathyarchaeia archaeon
GGATCGTGGTAAACCAGGTGGCGTTTAACGCCGGAATTTTTAGAGGCTACACGTTTGTCGGTGTACTGATACAGCTGTTCACTTGGCGCTCTATCTTCCTGGTTAACGTTCCCGTTGGAATTTTCGGAACCTACTGGTCTCACAGGCGACTAAAGGAAATATCGCGTCCGGCTGTTGGAGAAAAATTTGACGCGCCCGGAGCAATAACGTTCTCTATCGCTATCACAATGCTTCTAATCGGCCTGACGCTCGGCAGTCTCGCAGATCTTGCCAACCAGGCAACTGTCGTTGCTAGCATACTCATGTTCGGCGTTTTCGTGTTGATCGAGGTAGGGGCGAGGTTCCCGGCTCTTGATCTGTCGTTGTTCAAAATCAGGCTGTTTACGGCTGGAAACATTGCGAATCTTCTGAGTGGGCTCGCGTTCGCAGCACTGGCCTTCATAATGACACTCTACTTTCAGCTGGTCAGAGGCTACGATCCTCTGCATGCAGGAATCTTCCTCATTCCTCTAGACGTGACACTGATTCTCGTGGGACCGATTAGTGGCTGGCTTTCTGATAGATGGGGAGCCAGAGGACTAAGCAACATTGGGCTGATAGTCGCCTCGGCTGGTTTCTTTCTGATCTCAGGGGTCGACGCGAATACCACATACTCGATCATCGCTCTCTATCTGGTTCTAGTCGGGGTTGGGATCGGAATGTTTCGCAGTCCCAACGCGAGCTCGGTCATGGGATCTGTTCCAGGATCAAAGAGAGGCATCTCTTCAGGAGTCCGGGTCACGATCATCAACATGAGCATCGTCTCGAGCATTCCCCTTGTCTTGGCCTTGATGACCGCCGATGTTCCATACAACAAGCTGGTGAACCTTGTCAACGTGAACCTGACAGGGAGTACACAGCTGTCGTTGGGTGATCAAGGAGCGTTTCTCGCTGGATTGCAGCACACCTTGATCGTAATGTCGTTCATCATTCTTGGGTCTGCAATCTTTTCGCTACTCCGTGGCCCGAGAGTGGAGACTGAGCAGGCAGTCTCTCAAGTTCGTTAGTAGAGCCTCGGATGGGGGTTGAACCCATGACCTACGGCTTTTTTTCTATGAAGCGATACAAAGCCGTCGCTCTACCACTGAGCTACCGAGGCATGTTGTTGACTCGAAACTCGGTGCAAGATAAAATCTCCCCGTGAAAGATAGAGCTAGTTCTGCTGGCTTCCGGTTCGGATTCTCGTGGCCGCTCGCACTAGAGCATCTACTCCGGGCAGGCTTTGACCTGATAGAAGAGATAGCATGGCGCCGCCAGCCGTGCTGACGTGTGTGAATTTCTCGTCGATTCCTCGTATCGATGCAAGTCCAACCAGATGTCCTCCACCGATCACTGTGTATCCGTTGCTCTTGGCCATCGATTCGAGGAGTTCCCTTGTTCCCCTATCGAAGCCATTCTTTTCGAATACTCCTAGTGGTCCGTTGGCGACGGTGGTGGCGGCACCTGATACGATTTTTGAGTATTTTTCGATGGTCTTGGTTCCAATGTCGAGCGCTTCCTCGTCAGCTGACATTGTGTTGACAGACTTGTCCTGTCGGTGTGATTGCTTGTCTTCGATTGCTAGATCGAGTGGGACCTCGATGTGGTCGGGATATTTCTGCGCGAGCGTTTTGGCTCTTGCTAGAAAGTCTTTGAAGTCGCGGATTTCTGGCTCATCGATCTTTGCGTTGCTTCCTTTGGCTTGGAGGAAGAGTTTGGCAGGCACTCCTCCCAACAATATCTTGTCAGCTTTCTTATGTGCAAGGACGTTTTCGATGACCGGGATCTTGTCCTCGACTTTCGCCCCTCCGAGTGCGTATACGCATGGTCTCTTGGGTTCCTTGAGTAGAGTTGAGACTGCGTCTAGCTCCTTTTCCATTAATCGTCCGGCTGCGGCCGGCAAGACTTCCGGCAGACCTGCGATGGATGGCTGGGATCTGTGGGCTGTTGCGAACGCGTCGTCGATGTACTGGTCGAAGAGTGGTGCTAGTTTTCTGACAAAGTGTGTCTTGAGAAGTTTTTCGGGTTTGTCGTCGATGTTTTCTTCGGCGCAGAATCTCAGATTATCCAGTACTAGTATCTCGCCGGGTTTGACCTTCTTGATCTTTTCTATAGCGTGGGGACCGATGATGTCATCGACGAATTGGATCTTTTGGGTGCAGTATTCCTCGAGGAGGTTTGCGTGAGGTTCGAGAGAAGTGAAATCATCTTTTCCCGGGCGGCTCTGATGCGAGCCAAGAACGACGCTTGCATCACCGAGTTCCGATAGAGTTTGAGAAATACCTTTGACGCGGGTATCATCGAGAATTTGGTGTGTCGACGGGTCCAAGGGGACATTGATGTCAACTCTGAGAAAGATTCTTTTGCCCTTGGTCTCGATGTCGTCGAGTGTTAGGAACTGGTATTTTCTCAGATGTCGCGTCCTCGCTATTGGTGTTCAGGCCGGGTTTTGGGCCCGGTTTAATGATTGCTAAGGAATGCTTTTAGCCGCAAACAATCTGCCCGCTGTTTTGCCGGGGTGGCTCAGCCTGGTCAGACCCCGAAAGGGGAACCACAGCGCCGGACTCATAACAACACGTGAGAGATCCGGAAGTCGCGGGTCCGAAAGAGAATCCATCCGAGACTCCCGCCCCCGGCACTCATAGCTATCCCTGTGTGCCGTAACCTGAATGCGCCTGATCTGGTCACATAACAACCGTAGCTTGGGGCACCCACTTTTTTCGTGGGGAGAAAAATAATTGGACCTTAACAGTCGAACTACGAAGTCGTGGGTTGAACTTCCACTTCCGGGAAAGCCTGCCACTTTCAGGCAGAGATGGGATATCGTCAGACAGTGGGTCTTAGCTAATGGCTTGGTGTCAGATGTCGAGGACACTCACTTCAAGCCCGAGGAAGAGAAGAAGAGGATTCGTGGTCTTGTCTATCAGGCGATGGACAAGGGGATATCGTCGCTTCGTTCAGGAGCGCTTGATGTCGCCGATTCGATCAACAAGCTAATCGACTACATGGAAAGGAGAGGATGCTCCCCTAGCACGATATCTGGTCACAAGTTCAAGCTCATCAAGTTCTATCGATACCTCAAGCTCGACTTTGACCGAGACGATCTCGTTGAAACTGTCAAGAAAGTGGACGACCACGGGATTACCGACGACCGAGACTTCACCCGAGATCAAATCAGAGAGATGCTCAACAAGGGCAATGCAAAAGCCGGTGCCCTCGTCAGCTTCATGACTTGCACAGGAGCGCGAAGATCGGAAGCTGTCCAAGTCAAACTATCCCAGATTGAGTGGAACAAGAAGGTTGTCCATCCGGACACCCGAGAGGAGATCGTAGTCCCTGGGATAGTTCACTTCCCGGCTAGAACAACGAAGACTCACCGTAAGCGGGTTTCGTTCTTGAGTTCAGAATGCGTTGAGCTTCTCAAGTCTCACATCGCTAACCGAGAGAGGTTCCGGACTAGCGAGTGGCTTTTCGAGGGTTGGATTCCAGAGAGAGATAAGAGTCAGCCGGACAAACATGTTTCACCGAATTCGGCTTATTCAATGCTCAGACAAGTTTTCGCACTGGCCAATCTAGCTCCCCCGATGATCGATGGAGGCAAGGTGAGAGAGAGCCGGACAGGTGCGCACAACTCATACCACCCACACATCTTCAGGTCTACGGCGATCAACTTCATGAAAAGTTCGGGGTATCCTTCGGACTGGTCAGAGTTCGTCGCGGGGCACGATATCGGGACTCAGGAAAGTTACCTGCCACCGAATGACAAGCTAGCCGCTGAGTGGGTGAAAAAGTGCGAATCTAGTTTCTGTTTTCGCACCGGCAAGACCGAAGTTGAGTCTCTGAAGATCACTGTGGCAAATATCGAAAATGCGATGAACGAACTTCAGAAGGGGAACCCGAAGGATCGAGTCATCCCGGTTACAGATTCGAAAGGGGAAACGGTGCTAGTCGTGGTCCCGCCAGAAACTACGGCTATGAAGCGCTGGGAGAACCACTCGTTTTCTTATGCCAAGTGCGAGTATGGGTCGGAGGAGTTCGACAAACTTCTGGAAGAAGGGTACGAGCAGTTCGGCACTCTTACTAAAGACAACTTGGCTTACCTGAGGAAACCGAAGCAAGCGTAGGAGTTTTGGGTCGTCGATTTACGGGCCTTCGGCTTTTGCAGGACGGGATGAGCCCAGCCCTTTCTAGAGCCGTTTATCGAGATCGCACCCCAAAGCTAAAATAACCTAAATCGACATAAATTTACATGTCGATTGAGCTGTCTGACGCCGCCGTATTTGGCGTCTTAGCGATCGGCGTTCCGGTTTTAGTAGCATACATAGGATACTACCACAAAAAGCGGTTAAGGGAGGCTCAGACCGAAGCCGAGAATCGGATTCAACTCAGAGCCGCCATCCGAGAGAT
>CAYRXJ010000136.1:0-4422 GCA_964428235.1 uncultured Candidatus Bathyarchaeia archaeon
CCCTATTCAGCGATCAGGGAGCTCGTGATCAGTACCTTGAAGAAATGCGCGAGAAAGCGATTAAGATCTTAGGCCTTCCAATGAGCCCGGGTCCTGCGAGATTCTATGAGACGGTGAGAATAATACTTCCAGACCTTTTGCTGTGGGCGACGCCTGACAACCTCCAGACTCGCGAGAAGCTAGCGAGCGAGATAATCAGGAAATTACAGGAATTGGTTCAGGTAAAGTCAATAACGAGACTGCACTCTCTTGGAATCGAGCTTATCGTCCCGCCCCGGCAAGGCTTGCAGTATGTTCTTTTCGCGAGCATTTGCTATTAGGAAAACGAGCCATTGGCTGACGCGCTACGCCAATTCCTGTAGGGAGACAGGGTCGATCTTGCGGTAAACTTTCGACGGATCCTTTATTGAGCCTCGAATTGTCAGAAGATCCTTCTCGACCGAGACTCCAAAGAGTCTCTCGTTCTCTTCTAGATAAGGTCGGATTAGTTCCCAATCTTTCATGGTGAATTCTGCGAGTCTTCCCCCATTAAGCTGGTCGCGCGAGACCTTCCGGTGCGGGTCGCGGATATAGATCGCGCCTCCAGAGGCCAGCGAGAACAAATTACCTCCCGGATACGGGTATTCTTGATCGATGAACCTTCCGTCAAATGATGGTTTGAGCCCGTTGACCACAACAAAGCCTCCACCGTTGTAGGGGTCTCCTGCCATGAAAGACTCCGCAAGATAATCGAGGCATGTTCCGTTGATTACTACCCTAGGTCGTCCGACCGCGTTGATCAAAGGACGTCCCGCCGCGTTTCCAAGAACATAGACGTCGCCTCCCTTGGCTCCGTACATGAAAGCCTGGCCCACGTCTCCGTGAATGACTAGTTTGCCATATTTCAGGATCTGGCCTGCTTGGTCTTGTGCGGCTCCGTGCACTGTGATCTCGCAGCCGTCCATGCCTGAGGCGACATAGTCACCGATGTCGCCGTAACAGTCAATCTTCAGTCCGTTTGTTCGGGGTCCGAGGCCGCTGCCGATGAATCTCTGGCCCCTGAGATTGTATAGTAGAATGTCCTTCCAGCCTTGGTTGTGGGCGTCGATGACGAATCTGGCGATGCTCTCGTCCCCTTCGGCAGGGAATTCTAGCGAGTCAACGACTAGTGTTTGGGACTCGAATAATGGGTGGCCAAGTCTTGACCTGTTCCAGAAATCTAGCCGGGTATACTGGTCATAGTTCGAGAGCGATATTGATGAGAAGACATCGATGAGCGCTTCGTGGCACATCTGCAGGATAGAGCTACGCTTTTTGTTCCCCGAATCGTAGATTCTGTCGTAGAGGAGGAATAATGATTGGATGGCGAATTGTCGAGATCCATGTCCTTTCAACGCGAGCCGTTTCAGTTCTTCGAGTATCTCGCTTACGTACTGGAACCCAGTGTCCCTCATCGCGGGACGAACATACTCGTAGAAACCTAGCGGGTCTTGCAAGCTCGGACCCTTTTGAAGCTGTATTGCCATGTTCAGCGAGAGTCCTGAGCTTGCCGGCGACAACCACTCCTGTCTTGGAAGAGTGATAGGTTGACCAAACTTATCCCCGCACTCGAGTTCTTTGCCGCGGTTTCCATTCTTGACCGTAAAGAGGAACGCTCCCCCGTCGGTGAAGCTTCCACCCCGAGCGTTCCAGTATGAGTCAGCGAACCTGCTTGGTATTCGACCGTCCTCCTGCATTTTTCCGAGGACAGCGTTGATCGCTTGTCTCTCGGAAGCTATCACTCCAATCTTCAAAGGTCCCTCCTGCAGCGCAAACACTTGGGGTCTCAACATCGAAGTGTCCGTGATCCCGAGGAGTTGCCAGGCGTTGTTCGAGACATCGTTTCGCGCGACGATGAAGAACCATGGTCCATCAGGGGACCCGTGAATGTGAGTTGACTGTATCTGTTGATAGATCTTCTTCTTCTCTTCGGGTAGCATCTCGAAGTCTCTCTCGGTTGTCGGGGCGAGAGCTTCGATCAAGTATTCAAGCGGATATTTGTAGACGCGGTTGAGAAGATCGAACAGGAGAACAGAGACTTCTGTATCGGTGAGGAATAATGGATGGATGTTGCGCTGTGCGAGATATTCCATTATGGAGTGATAGTTGGCGAAGTCTCCATTGTGAACGAGTGCTTCGTGGAGGCCGATGAACGGGTGTGCTCCGCCGGGATGCCAGACTCGGCCCTTGGTGGGGTATCTGTGATGACCGATCCATATGTGAGCCTTGAAATTCTCAAGCTTGTAGTATCGGACAACATCATCCCCATATCCGACGAGTTTTAGGACGATCATGTTCTTTCCGTGTGAAACGACGAAGGCTTTCTTGTCACCCAACGAAGAATAGAACTGCTGGTTCAACCGGTAAGTATTCTGATAGAGAAACTCGTCCTCGATCTCACTCTCTTTGAGACCATCAAGACTGCTCCCTTTGCGAAATTCTTCCAGAGCTTCACTCTTGATCCTCACAAAGTAACGGAATACTTCGGGTGGTTCTACTTCGAGACCAATTGATTGATATCTCGGAATAGCCTCTACTTGTGATTCGTGATCGATTTGGAATTTGGACCGAATGTACTCCTCTTCAACTTCTTGTCTAGCAGTCTTGTCAAGGTATGCGACTTGTAGAATGTAATCTTCTTCCAATATTTTCTCGGAGACGCCTAGTTGTTCGGGGACAAGACCGACCGCAGCGATTCCACCACCCTTCCCGTTTCCGCGGTTCCTCATCTGGACCAGAGACTGTAGCAGATATTTTCCTTCTAGCGGCGCGTCGCAGGCAAGACCAACGACGCCGCATCCGCCTTCGGCTTCAGGCTTCTCTGGTGTCGATGAGATAGGAAGCGTTCGCCGCGAGTCAATTATTTTCTGTTCGGGGAATCTCATCATTTGTATCTCACGAGTAGATCCTTTCTGCCTCTCAGCTCTCGGACGCTATTCAGACCGTATCCTGCCAGAATCGTTCGTAATCGTTTGGACCATGCCGTGAAGAGGTTCACGATTCTCTTCTCTCCCCAGGACGGATCGATAAACTGGGACAGTTCGGGGTCTGTTGTGGTTATTCCTACCTGGCAACCACGTCCCCTCTCGCAGTTCCCGCAGTGTGTGCAGCCAACGGCGACCGCCTCGGCAGTTGCAACTACGCATCCATCTGCCCCGAGAGCGATCGCTTTCGCGACGTCGTCTGCCGTTCTGATGCCGCCGCTTGCTATCAGTACGACCTGGTCTCTAACTCCTTCCGATACGAGATAATCGTGGACCCTCGGTATCGCGTACTCAATGGGCATGGCGATGTTTTTCTTTGCGATCTCTGGTGCTGCTCCTGTTCCGCCGTATCCGCCGTCAATGTGGATGATGTTCGCTCCCGCGTAGTAGCTGCCAATCGCAACCATATCCACGTCGGTTGGGGTGGAGACTTTCACCGAGACCAGGGCTCGCGGGTTTACGGTCTTGATCCAGTCGACATGTTTCTTGTGATCCTCTACCGAATAGACACTGTGGAATGGGAAAGGCGAGTAAAGGCTCGTGAACATTGAAGACTCTCGCATCTTCGCGACCTCTGATGTCACTTTGTCCGCTAGGAGATGCCCGCCTAGACCCGGTTTTGCCCCTTGAGCGTACTTGAATTCGACAATTGGAGCGTACTGGATCGTTTCTTCGCGTACCCCAAACATACCCGTAGCTACCTGAGTGATGATGTGGTCTCTGTACGGGACGATTTGCTCCGGGTAGCCGCCCTCGCCTGTGGACGTGAAAGTGTCAAGTTTCTTGGCTGCTCGCGCCCGAGCGATCATGAAGTTCAGGCTGATCGAACCAAATGACATTCCGCCGCCGTAGATCGGCATCGGGATCTTGATCCTCGCACCCTGTCCTCTCTTGTTCAGAGAAATAGAGAGATCAACATCGTCCCCGTCACTTTTTTGGTGACCATTGCTTTTCCATCCGAGGACGTCGAAGCCGCCGCCCGAGTTTCCAGTCTTGTATTCTAGGTTGTTCTCCGGGAGTTCTCCTGTCTCCGCCATCTCGTAGGTGGAGAGAATCAACTCTGCGGTCCAGCGCTTGTTTCCTAAACCTGCGGGGAGTCCGTGGCGGAGAGTGGGCAGGACTTCTAGTCCGTGGTGTATTCTCTCGCTGTGTTTTTCGACGATGAGTTCTAGGTTGCCCAAGCTATCCCCTTGAACGATTGTTCTCGCAGCTCCGAGTCCATCATAGATCGGCCGATGTCTCCTCGCAGTCGTCGAACGTCCCGCATGCCCATTGCGCTGAGGATCTCGATCAGTTGATCATGCCATACTCCGAATAGATTCACCAGTCGCTGGGTCCCCCATGCAGGGTCGATGTTACGTGGCTTCATCTGGCAATTGGCACGGTCGCGCGTCTCGCCGAGGAATTCTGCCTGTAGGGC
>CAYRXJ010000137.1:0-4350 GCA_964428235.1 uncultured Candidatus Bathyarchaeia archaeon
TCCGCCAGTTTTGGCCCGGCCCGCTAACCGTTGTAGTTCCTAGCAAAGTGAACCCTTCGGCCGAGATCATCGGCGTTGAGAAAGTGATTGGTCTAAGAATCCCAAAAAGAAAGGACACACTGGATCTCATCTCACTATGTGGAGGCGCGCTGATTGGGACCAGCGCAAACATTTCGGGTCAACCATCAATCGTCGAAGGAAGGGAAGCATATCGTGTTTTCGACGGCAAAGTAGACATTATCTTGAGCGCCGGGCGCCTTGTCAGCACACGCGAATCGACCGTTGTGAAAGAGACTGAGACTGGGATCCAAGTCTTGAGAGAAGGCGCATTGGCAAGAGACCGAATCAAAACGGCTCTTGGAACGGATACAGTGCCTCTGACGTGATTTTCATGCTGAACGACTTCAACCTACTAGTCTCAAGCGCGCGAGGAAACGAGAGAGAGGCAAACGCTGAACTCTCATACCTGATCGCAGAACTCGGCGACCGCTCCGCGGAAACCAGCTATACTCCCGTTAGCGGGCTCACTGTCGCAAAGACAGTACTAGACCCACTGAAGGTGATCCGAAATCTCCGGTTAATCCTGAAAGAAAAGCCGTGGGAGTTTCGGTACATACTAAAGATCAAGCCAGTTCAGAGAGTCGTGCCATCAGAAATCGAGGCCATTGGTAACGCCGCGTCTGAGAGATCGAGTGCAATAAGGGACGATGAGACCTTTCGTGTCACTGTGGAAAAAAGGCGAACTGATCTGAACTCGAAGGATCTGATAGATGCGATCGCGTCAAGGATTCCGAGGAAAGTTGATCTTCGGGACCCGTCTAGAATCATTCTTGTCGAGATCATAGGTTCTGTGAGTGGAGTCGCTGTCATTGCGCCCGATGGAGTGCTCGGGATAGAGAGGGAAAAGAGGGCCAGCTAGTTATCGAGGGCTAGGAGAGCAGATTTTTCAATTATCAGTCTTTGCAAGACTCTTTCATCAGACTCGCCAAGCGTTCTAGTCGAGGATAGTTGTTTGCCTGAAACGTTGTATGCTTTCTTCAAGCTAACCACTTTTCCTTTCGTTTCGATATCAAGAACGGTATCGTCCGGGATTCCCGATACTATTTCTGTAACTTTCCTCACCGCAGCCTGAAGCTCAACATCTTTCTGCGAGATTCCTATGAACACGATTTCTTGAGTTGATGGAGTTACACCGAGCAGCTTGATAGCCTCGACAATTTGGTGCTCTCCAGCAGCATAGAGGAGAAATTCCATCGAGAGATGGTGCGCTCTCTTTTCCTTTCCTTTGAAAGAGTCCAGGGCGTTTCGAGCTGCGAAAGTGATGTGTTCCCACCCGGCAACTCTATCAGCACGCAAGAGTTGAAGATCAACATCTGGAAAAGCCTCTCGCAAGTGTTTCAGTGCACTTTCCGAATCTGGTACTCGTGCCCCTTTGAATCCTTGAACAAAGATACTGTAGGAGCCTATCTTGTCAGTTAGCATGATCTAGTTCCACAAGTGAGCGAACAAGTGGAGCGGAGAGTCCGCTGTCCTTCAATTCCCGAATGACATTCGCAAGGGTTCCTTTTGTTCGCAGGTTACGCCGGATGAGTTTGATCGCTTCTAGTCTCTCCCAGGGAAAGATGACCCATTTCGAAGTGATCTCCGCGTAGTGATCGGGCTTGAAAATACTCTTCGGCTTCAGGTACAATGTGCAGACCTTGACCTCTCGGGCTCCTTTTAGGCGCAGATGCCCGAGCGCAACGCGAAGGCTATGTCCAGAGTCCGCAACATCGTCAACGACCAGTACCCGTTTGCCGATGACCTGAGAGGTGACTGGTTGCGTAATTTTTGGTCTTCGAGATGTGACGCCGATGTTGGTGTAGAATTCGACCTTCATGTTCGCGAGGTTAGAGTTTTCCAGAAGATCGCTCATTATACGGGCTGGGGGCCATCCTCCGCGAGACACCCCAACGATTACTTCTGGCAGATAGTGCGAGGCTTTTACTTGGCGAGCGAGCTCTATCATCATGGAGTAGACTTGGTCCCAGGTCGGTGCCACGTACCTACGGTTCTTCATCTGGACAGTACTCACGAGTTTTGTCCGGTTCTGGTCCAGGTCCGATTAAGCCTTTGTCGGCCTTGATCGAAGAGATCAGCGAAACCCAATATACGGGACAGAAATAGCTCCCGGTGGCGTTCCAAAGATCGCCTTGTCAGGATCGGGGATACGCCAATGATGTGGACTGACCTGCACAGAGGGCACCTCAGCCCGGATGAAGAAATGCATCTCCACTGAAACCAGCACTAGACTTGAGACTGCACAATGGAGAATGATCCCCGTTTGTGGAATCCAAGACTCTTGTTTGGTTTTCAATGGAAAAGTCCCGAGAAAACAGAGGTAATTAGGTGTAAGACGTCGGCGGGGCTTTTATCGGGACCAATGATTCGATTCTTATTGATACCTTATGGAAAGGGGCGAAAAAACTGGCTCCCAACCACCAGTATCGCATAGGTACGACCCTAGGGACGCTTTTGTTGAAGCAGTCCTGGCTAGCCGGATATTGCTGATTCTAGTCCGCTAGTCTCATTGAACGAAAATCCTTCCGCTTCCGGGCCCGAGAATGCGGCGAGCGGAGCAGGAATTCGAGAAGAATCCCGGAACGTCTCGCGTTCAGACTTCGGAGGGATACTAGTCTGACCACTTTGAGGCTGAGACTATTGGGATCAGGGTCTCAGTGTCGGTGACGTTCGGAATCGTCTTTATGCGGTCAACAATGAACCAGTAGATGCTCTGTGCGTCTGGTTCAAGGAGCTTACGAGGTACTTCTGCCACTGCCATAATGTCGTGTCTGCCTGGAATGACGTGGACCTCTTTGATTTCTTCCAGTCTGTACAGTTCGTCTGCGACCTTGGACTCTTTTCCTAGAACCGCAGCCACGAATATGAAGGCTCGAACGTGTCGTTTCATCTCTCCTGTTGGGTGATAGTGAGGGGTCGGCAAATTCGTTGATTCCTTGCGAATGTCTTTTGAGATCAATTCCATATAACGTCTTGGACGAGACCTCCGACACTAATGGTATGGCGAGCAAGACATTGCCACCCCCAAACTAAGGAAAGGCCCGCAGAGTTAGTTACGAACCGAGCTTGGGTAGGGTATCGCAGTAATGATTAGGGCTACTTTCCGATGTCTCGTTACTCATTGACGAGGCGGGCTCCAATCTTGACTCTACCAGAACACAAGTCTAGATTCTATCTTCCAAGCTCCATCAGACTATTGTTATCGCCTGGGGTCAAGGGTCATACCCTAATTTTCACGGTTCTCATGGCCTTCTTGTTCGCGACTGCGTATGCTGGAGCGAACCTTGGTGTTACGCAGGCTTGGACTCTGATCTTCATCGCCGGAGCGAGCACGACGGGGGTCTACTTGATCTTGACACCTCTTGCCCTGCTAGAAAAACTGAGATCAACGATATTGTTCTCTAGAATGACAAAGCGAATAATCATACTAGTCCTAGCGTATGCGCCAGTGATCGCGGGCCTTGCCTACTGGACCCAACAAGTTGGATCAGTGGACGCTCTACCGATCCTTCCCGCATTCATTGTGATCTTCTACTCTTGGATCCTTCTTCAAGCATACTTCATCGCAACACCAGTCTCCCAGCTGCTGGTAAAAGTGGAGAGAGGGTTGACCGGCGAAGGACACCTGAAGAGGATAATGAGAACACTCGGGATCTCGACTCTCTTCCTTCCGATCGCACCTCTAACATACGGCGTCTGGGCAATTTCAAACTGGCTCAGTTCAACCTACCGGAACGTGGCTGGAGCGACAGACAAGATAATTCTCTGGACCCTTGTGATGGCGATCCTGCTCTTCGCAACATACTTTTTCACGGCCCTTTGGGGCTGGAGGGTGATTGTCCAGAAGAAGCCCCAGGCGGCAATCTTTGCAGGAGGAACGTTTCTAGTATTGTGGGGCTATTTGTTGTACCGAGCGACCACGCTGGCGATCGGTTACATTACGCAGAACCAACCATCGAATCCCATTGCTGACAGCGGTCTAATGCTCATCTCGGTAATCGGTGCGATGCAGACCTTCGCCCGGAAGACGGCTTCACGAGCCGACCAACGGCTAAGCCGGGTTCTTCCCTTCCTCGTCTTTGCCTTCGGGTCAGTCTACGCTGTGGCGCAGTTCTACTTCATCCTCCAGGTTCCAATAACGAGAATAGATCTCTCGATCGTTGTGAACGCAACTGTGCTAGCGGCCGGGGTTTTCACGATGATGTTCCTGATCAGAAGGCATTTCGTTACGGTCGAGCTCACGGCCTACCTGTCGGGGGATACCGGCATCCACAACGAAATGAAAACGAT
>CAYRXJ010000138.1:0-2540 GCA_964428235.1 uncultured Candidatus Bathyarchaeia archaeon
CTCAGGCGGGCTAGCAGAGTTGGCGATAACAAAAGTTTCACAGTGTTGGAATAGAGACCTGATTAGTTTCTCTCGGGTGTGGGACATCGCTTATTACGAGGGAACGACATATGACAGGTCAGGTAGCACAACGCCCTTCGCAAGAGCCAAACCAAGAACAAGCGTGTAGAATCAAACAGGAGTTTTCGCGAGGAAATCGATTGGCTTTACGAGACGTGACAATTGGTCTTCTTCGAAGAAGGCGCAAGCGTGAAAGGACAAAGTGAACTGAGCGTGGAAAGTTCCAATGCACCAGGAGACATCCGCGAGATCAAAGACACGGCCCGAAAGCTGACCCTTCTTCTTGTCCGAAAGCTTGAGGATGATATGAACGCTGGAGTTATCGATCACGCACAGATCAGGCTACTCAGCGCAGTTGTGCTGAAGGCTGCGAGGTTCTGGGAAAAACTCGCGCGGGACACAGGCGTCGCAAGACAAGAACAATTGGAGATTCAGGCCATGAAAGAACAGGCTTCGAAAGGTGTAGACAATGAACAGGTCGGAACGGCGATAGTTGGCACCGAGTGAAAATGATCTACGAGACGAGCTGATAGTTCAGTTGAAGGATAGTCTCACGAAATCGCGCGAGATGATGAACAATGAGAAACTGGACGTGAAGACGCGAGAGCGTTGGACCCAGCTTCATACAAACACCGCGCAGGTCCTGAACTCTATCCTGAGAGATCAACAATACAAAGACTGGGAGAACAGGCTCAGAGAACTCGAACAGTACGGACACATTCCAAAACGGACCATCGGAGGACGGTCTTAGATGCCCGTGTCTATACCGAATAGGATTGATCGATACTACAAGGATCTTGTAATCGAGAGAGAAAGGGTTGAGGCGGCTGACAAGCCTCTGGTCACAGGAGATGTCATCGAGTTCTGCGACAAATATCTGAAGTTCAAACCCTATGCGTATCAAGAGAAATTTCTCCTGGACCAGAGCCAGTTTGTCGTTGCACGCTGGTCCCGCCAGAGCGGAAAATCGACTAGCATCGCAGCGCTAACACTCTACCTCGTCCTCTCCCAGTCCAATCGAGGGGTCGCAGTGCTTGCGCCAAGCTGGCGTCAGAGTATCCGTCTAATCCACAAAATTGGGATCTTCCTGTCCAGGCTCGATCAGAAAGTTGTTGAGGGACATGGCTTGAAAACAAGATTGGAGTTCATCAACGGGTCCTGGATCGAAGCATTGCCGAACAATCCTGACACTATCAGAGGGTCGACGTGTGACATGATTCTCGCAGATGAGCTGAACTTCGTCTTGCACGATGACGAGCTGTATGATGCGATCATTTTCTCTCTCGGGACGACAAATGGCCGTTTCATCGGGGCAAGCACTCCCGGGTCCCGGGACAGCCTGTTCTATGAGATGTGCACGAACGACGAGAAATTTGGGGATGTCTCCCGTCACCATGTTACATGGAGAGACGCAATGGAACCAAACGGTCCGTTAAGAGCGCAGATCCTGGAAAAGATCAAGAGTCAGATGGTTGATGAGCCGTGGCGTTGGCGGCGTGAGATGGAGGCCGAGTTCGCGGTCGACGAAGACGCCTGGTTCTCTTACACTCTTATCTCAAACTGCGTTGATAACGACCTAGAATACTTTGACAGCGAAGATCTCTCGCTTTTCTCAGAAACAGATACAACGGGGAGGACTCTTCCATACGACAAAGGAACATTCTTTCTAGGCTGTGATCTAGGACAGAAGAGAGATCACTCGGCAATTGCAGTTCTCGAGAAGAAGGACGGCCATCTCTACCTCATACACATGAAGAGATTCAAGCTTGGAACAGAATATGGATCTGTTATCGGATACCTGAAGCTCTTGTCGCAGCGACTGGAGAAGGTGAACAGGATTTGCATCGATCAAACCGGTGTTGGTGAATACTTTACTGAGGAGACGCGGAAGATGGGATTGTCGAACGTGCAGGGTGTGATGCTGTCTTTGCCGATGAAACAGCAGATTCTGGTCTATCAGAAGAAGGAGATGCAGGAGGGCCGACTGCACATTCCTTATGATACTGAGCTGATCAACGAGATGAACAGCGAACAGTACGAGACAACGAAGACAGGTCAGATGAAGTTCTCCCATCCCAGTGGGACTCACGACGACAGATTGTGGGCCCTGGCCTTGGCGGTCAATGCGGCGCGTTTGCAAATCACAGAATATCATCCAGTTGGAGCTACAGGCCGAAATCCTAACAGTCTGATGCCTAACCTGCCGAGAAGCCTGTGGAAGCGCTAGCGGCAAGTAGATTTGTGTGCCTCTCTCGATTAAGATACATTCAAACCAATCAAGAAAATGAGAGTTAGTTGGGTTCCCGAAGAAGAGGCCGCAAGATCAATACTCACAATCCTGTGTTGCCGCCCGAAACTAACCAGTATATTGAGCTCCTACCAGCACGGGTTAGCGAAGCCCTAGAAGCCTTTGACCAATGGGACGAAAAAGAGAAAGCTCCTCCAAAAATGCAAGAGCTGATGTTCGTCCTTCGTATCGA
>CAYRXJ010000138.1:2640-4334 GCA_964428235.1 uncultured Candidatus Bathyarchaeia archaeon
GTCTTCCCCCGACTAGTCCTCAACTTTCTCGGCGGAGACCAAACCCAAGCCGGAGTGTACAATGGAATCTTCAACGCGACATGGGCCCTAATGCAGTTCATCTTTGCACCGGTACTAGGCGCACTCTCCGACCGTTATGGCCGCCGACCTGTCCTGATCTTATCCGCGCTCGGCCTTGGAACGGACTACATCATCCAGGCCGTCTCTCCAAATCTCTCTTGGTTGTTTATCGGACGAATTGCTAGTGGGATCACGAGCGCCAGTTTCACGGTCAGCTTCGCGTATGTTGCAGACGTTGTTCCTTGGGAGAAGAGAGCTGCGGCCTACGGGATGGTTGGATCGATCTTCGGAGTCGGATTCATCGCCGGCCCCGCTCTAGGCGCCCTTCTCGGATCGTTCAGTCCACGGGACCCCTTTTGGGGCGCAGCAGCACTATCACTCACCAGCGCTCTCTACGGACTGTTCGTCCTACGAGAATCACTGCCTCCCGCCCTCCGTCGTCCCTTCTCGATCAAGAGAGCAAATCCGATAGGCGGATTGTTGATGATTCGTGGCCGGAAAGGTCTCGGAGGATTCCTCACAATCAACTTTCTATCCTTTCTAGGCTTCCAAGTACTCCCGACAGTCTACGTTCTCTATGCCGCTTATCGATTCGGATGGGGCACAATCCTCGTAGGAATAGCCCTGGCGATAGTTGGAGTGTGCAACATTGTCGTCCAAGGGCTCTTGGTCCGGAGAACAGTAGCAAGACTTGGAGAACGAACAACACTCCTGATAGGACTCGCTAGCGCGGTACTGGGCTTCATAGTCTGGGGCCTTGCAGCCGACCCGATCACGTTCATGCTGGCAATAGTGCCATTCGCTCTCATCGGGTTCGTGCAGCCCGCAGTTCAATCACTCATGACGCGCAAAGTCGGACCCCGCGAACAAGGGGCTCTCCAGGGCATCAACGGCAGTATAATGGCCCTAACAGGCATCATCGGTCCCCTAATGTTTGGTACACTATACGGATTCTTCATAAGCCCCCAAGCGCCATTCAGCATCCCTGGATCACCCTTCCTCCTAGCGGCCGGACTCACAGCCGCATCGTTGATACTGGCATTCAAAGTGACACGAGGCCTCGGAAAACAAACAACCGAAAAGCAATTCCAGCCAGCCAACCCTGACCACAGCCAACTATCCGAATCAGATTCTTTACTGTAATTACTGTCTTCGGCCTCAATATCGTTCATAGAATGAATCAACTATTGCATCACAGCAAACTGCATTGCCGAATAGAAAACGTCTTTCACGAAACCTCGTCATGATACTCCTAGTCCCCCGAAAAATTCTCAACAGTGGTTAGGAGCCCAGAAGGAAGTCTGAACTGTAGCGTGTGTGAGTGCGTGATTCTTTCTTCGAGGAAATGGCATCAATTTCTTACTTTTAGTTGAACGTTTCGTCAGGTCTATCTCATATAATCAGGGTCGACAGAAATCGTGATGATCCTGCCTGATGCGATGCCGCAAAACGGATTTTGGTCCGAGCAATTTGGGGATGATGCAGCCCGTTCATCTTCCGTATCCCGGGCGTCGATCATAGCTGACCTTGCGCCCGTAACTATCGATGCGCCTTTCGTTCAATTCGTTGGCGGAAGCCTTTTACCAAATCTCCCGAACCCCTTTTCCTTTCCGAACACAAGTTTACAAAACTTT
>CAYRXJ010000139.1:0-4244 GCA_964428235.1 uncultured Candidatus Bathyarchaeia archaeon
TAGACAACAGTCCTCCGGCGAACAATCCGGCCTTGAGGTAAGGATTCGCTGTAGGGTCAATTATCGCGATCAACTGTTGTTGGAGCACTGAGTTACCGAAGGTACCTGAGGTCCATAGAAAGTACCCAGCGATAAAAACCGTTGATACAGTCGCGAGAAATAATACTAGGTTGATAGTTTTGAGGGACGGTTTTGCAAGCGGTTTTTGGAAGATCTTGATCAGGAGACCGTCAGGAGCTCCCCTAATTGCCGCAATTAATCCCTGTGATCTTAGGCCTTCCAAGAGCCTCTGAAATTTCTCTTTGGCGGGTTCGTTCTCGACTTGGAAAGTCGGTATTCCATACGGGTCCAAGAACGCGTCTTTGATATGGAACTCTGCTCCGACCGAGAGTTTCAGGGAGTCCAGTGGCGGCCCTGCATACACTGGATAACCTGTTGGTGGCGCCGACATAGGACTCGGCGTCTGGGGCGCGTCACTCACGCAAAAGTCGCCTGTCTTTCGCGGCTCGCGCGACCCTGAACAATTTAAACGTGTTGTCAAATGGACCCAATCCGAGAAACCCGTGCTCATTTTTCGCGAAAAGATGTAATCTGAATTAGGATATGTCGAAGACTACCCCGGAACTGTTGAATCCTAACCCACGCGAAGAAACAGTTTTACGTGAATAGCTCATCCGCATAAGCGGGAATCAAACAGCTGGCTGAGTGATCAAATGGGAAATGCTCCAATGAAATCCTCTCGCAAATCCGAACACATGAAGCGCAAGGTTACGTGCGCAAAGTGCGGCGTCAAATATGATACTGTTTTCTACGAGAACGTCCACAAGCTGGTATGTAGCGGCAAATCCTAACTTCGTGGGTCTCGGTGATAAGAATTCGTCATGGATTTATTGGTCGTTGTATTAGTTACCGATAATGTCGGTGTCCATCAAAGTCTCGTTGCAATTGGCGACAACATATTATACGCCAAGACTCACAATTGTTGTAGACAGAGTTGCTCGAAGCACCGTACCTGTTGCGCCCCTTCCGTCCAGATGATCTCTCTGCTGTTATAGAAATCAACCGTGTCTGTCTCCCTGAGAACTACAGTCCCTACTTCTTCATGGAAGTGTACAAGAGCTGTCCAGAAGCGTTCATCGTAGCCGAAAAAGAGCGCAAGATTGCAGGCTACATCATGTGCCGGCTTGAGTTCGGGTTTTCCGACGTTCGAAGATTTAGAATGGTTCGAAAGGGGCATGTGGTCTCAGTAGCAGTGATGCCTGACTTCCGACGCCAGGGAATCGGGAAGGAACTGGTTCTCGCCGCGATGAAGGCATTGGAACTACACGGAGCAGAGGAATGCTTCCTCGAGGTAAGAACTGCGAACGAAGACGCAGTCCGTTTGTACAAGAATATGGGATTCGAGACCTCTAGGGTCGCGACCCACTACTATCATGACGGTGCGGATGCCTACGTAATGAGCATCAAGTTGCCTCACAATTAGCTATAGTCTTGGAGAGAGCTAATGGGTACCGTGCAAAGACCTAACCCAAAGAGCTAGAGCAATGGTCGGCAAATAGACGAACGAGAAGTTGAACGTTAGAGCAAACGGATTAAGGCCGAAAATCCAGCTAGCAATCGAAACGATTGAGAGAACAACCATTGTGAAAAACGCCACTCTTATCGAGAACCACTCGTCTTGGGCCGTAATGCCTGCTTGAAGCGGCTCTTCTGAAGGTTGAAAGGTCAGTATTCTTCCTTCTTCTTGGCTCGAGCTTTCTTCGCTTCTTCAACAGCCTGCAATAGCCATTTCAAAGGGATATTCTGGCTAGTTCCGTCAGGCAGAGCACGGCGGATGCTGATAGGCAAGACACCCTCGTCGAGCTCCATTAGCGCGACATCTATTGGCGAGAGTCGTTCTTGTTTCAGCTCAAGAAGAACTGGAGCGCCCATTGATACTTGGAGAGCCCTAGCCCCTACTACTCTCGCTTTTTCGAAGCGGGTGAGTTTTGGGGGTCCGATCTCGATGTTGTCGGGCTCTTTAGTAATCGCTGCTTCCCTCGTCGTCACCTTCGTCCTTTCCTTTTGGTCCACCTGAACCGCCAGGCGTGGACTTCGCAGCAGCGATGACATCATCTATCTTCAGGATCATTCCCGCAGCCTCTGCGGCGGATTTTATGACCTGTACTTTTACCCCAAGGGGCTCGATTACTCCAACTTCTTTGAGGTCTGCAACTTTGGCCTCGTTTACGTCAACGCCCGCCCAGAGTTGTCCTCTCTCGTGAGCTGCCCTGAGCTGGACGAGAATGTCGATGGGATCCATTCCCGCGTTCTCCGCCAGAGCTGTAGGGAGTGTCTCTAGCGCTTCACCAAATGAAATGACAGCGAGTTGTTCCTTTCCTGAGAGCTTTTGTGCGTGCTCACGGAGGCGTCGGGCAACTTCTGCCTCTGGTGCACCTCCCCCCGCTACAATTCTGGGGTCAAGTACAACATCTCGCACAACACATAGTGCATCGTGAATTGCTCTTTCAGCCTCGTCAACAAGCCTCTCGCTTCCACCCCTGACCAGAATCGTTACTGCCTTAGGGTTCTTGCATCCTTCGACAAACGTCATTTTGTCGTCGGCGACTTTTCTTTCCTCTACAAGCTGGGCCTTTCCCAGGTCCTCAGCTCTAAGGTCATTAACATTGCTTACGACGGTCCCGCCTGTAGCTTTGACGAGTTTCTCCATGTCGGATTGTTTGACTCGTCGGACGGGAAGGATTCCTTTCTTCGCTAGATAGTGTTTTGCGACATCTTCAATTCCCTTCTCGCAAAGTAGGACGTTCGCTCCTGATCCCGCGACTTTGTCCGTCATTTCTTTCAGCATCTTTTCCTCTTCGTCGAGGAATGATTTCATCTGTTCTGGATTCTCGATGTTGATTTTTGCGTCGAATTCTGTTTTCTCAACTTCTAGGGCAGCATCGATCAACGCGATCTTTGCGTCTTCTACTCGCTTTGGCATTCCGGGATGAACAATTTCCTTGTCGAGAACGATCCCTTTGATCAAGGCGGTATCAGTCAACGATTCTCCGGGTTTCTTCTCTACTTTGACGTCGTCTATGTCGACTTTGTAGCCGTCGGCCGTTTTTTCCGCTACCTGAAGAATTGCGTTCACGGCTAGTTCCGCCATTGCCTCCTTGTCTTCGGCAAGGATCTTACTCGCAAGGGATACCTCTGCAATTTTCCGTAAGGTGGCCTTGTCGTTAGGTTCGATCTTTACAGCGATCTTGTTGAGAACTTCGAGGGCCTGATTCGATGCCTCTCTGTATCCATCGACTATAACTGTCGGATGAATCCCTTGATCAATTAGTTCTTCTGCCTTTTTCAGAAGTTCTCCGGCAACCACAACTGATGTTGTTGTTCCGTCTCCCACCTCGTCATCCTGTGTCTTTGCGACTTCGACCATCATTTTCGCAGCGGGGTGTTGAACTTCCATCTCGTCGAGAATAGTAGCGCCATCATTTGTGATTGTTACATCTCCAAATCCGTCGACGAGCATCTTGTCCATTCCTTTCGGGCCTAGCGATGATCGGACTGATTCGGCGATGATCTTCGCGGCCATAATATTGGCCTTCTGAGCATCTTGTCCGCGACTTCTTGACGTTCCTTCTTTGAGAATGATTACTTGTTGACCTGCCAACTGACCTGCTATTTCTGATGACAAATTCTGATTTTCCCCTAGACTCTGCGTTTGAGAGTTTTCGCGCGAAATATAAAATTTATCGAGCGCCCAGGCTTCGAAACCGCAAGATAAACCACGGTTGAATGAGTAAGTGGCTCGATTTCACGGTTAGAAACCATTTTCCACCCATTTTGGAACTTGGCATCTCGATAACCGGGAGTCGCGGACAGATTCCCATCTTTCATTATCAACTGAGATCAATACTACGAAAAACAATCCACGTTCCCTAACTTGCGGGCCAATTCTTTTTAGCATAACTCACATGGCCGCTGGATTCCGGAGCCAAACCTGGGAATTGCGCGAACTAATCAGAATCAACCAACCTTTTCTCGGAAAAGAGGAAATCGACGCGGCCGTTGAAGTGATGCGAAGCGGGATTCTGACCGACAAGAGCGGAATGGGACCACGAGTTCTAGAATTTGAAAGAAGCTTCGCCAAATTCGTCGGGGCAAAGCATGCTATTGCAGTCGTAAATGGCACAGCAGCTCTGCACGCCTCCCTGCTGGCCGCCGACGTTCGCCCAGGAGACGAAGTAATTCTT
>CAYRXJ010000140.1:0-4202 GCA_964428235.1 uncultured Candidatus Bathyarchaeia archaeon
AGGCTTCCAAGAATCGGCCGATGAGGAGTCTACCCGGAATGGCAAGCTGATTTTGGACATTATCGCCAGCGCCCGTCGCGAAAAGTCAGCGAAGGGACTCTCCCTCAACACAAGTATAAGGAAAATCGGCATAACCGCTGGAATTGAGCACTTGCATCTTCTGAAGGAGAATGAAGAGACCATCCTGAAGACGCTCAAAGCGGACTCCATTGACATTGCGCGATTCTCAGGGGCCGCCGCAAAAGAAGCGGCATCCTCGTTCAAGGTCGAAATAATCACCTAGGTCAAGTCTTATATCGCCAACGTCGAAAAGCGAAACGCGAAGCCGCTGGGCCAAGGTCAGTTGAAGAGGGTCACCTTGCAAGGGTACGCAGGCAACAATCCTTTTCAGCATGACTTCGATCTGGTTCAGAGGTCTATAACCGACACAAAGGAACTGAAACAAGAGAATGAGTGAAGAGAGACCGCGAAGAAGTTACGGTAGAAAAGGTGGCTATTCGAGAGGGGGAGGCGGCGGTGGAGGAGGTTACAGTAGAGGTGGGGGAGGAGGATATGGCCGGGGAGGAGGCCGAGGATACGATCGTGGATCCGATCGAGGTTATGATCGCGGACAAGACCGGAATCGAGGTCCAGCACCCGTCGAAGAAGGCCAAGAAGTAGACGTGACAATTGACTCTGTCGGCAAACGCGGAGACGGAATCGCGAGGATCAATAATTTCGTAGTGTTCGTGCCTGGGACAAACCAAGGAGACCAAGTCAAGGTCAGAATTACCTCAGTGAGGGGCAACTTCGCAACCGGAGAGGTTGTCTCGGGAGCATCCGCCCCAGGAGAATCAGAATGAAGATCGCAGAACTCAAGCCCGGAATGAGAAGAGTCGATGTTGCCGGGAAGATTGTTGACATGGAGACTCCAAGAGACGTCCAGACCAAGTTCGGACCTGGACAAGTTGCAAGTGCGACGCTTCAGGATGAATCTGGAACTGTCAAAGTTACCTTGTGGAACGAGAACATCTCGAAGGTAGCGGTAAACGACACAGTTCAGATCGAAAATGGCTACGTGGATTCATTCAGGGGAGAACTACAGCTTAACGTTGGACGCTACGGAAAGCTCGCGAAGGTAGAGTCAGCCTAAGATAAGAAGCGGATCTCCTGAAGTAAGATTCTCTTTGCACCGCTAGACGCTCACTCAATACTGACCTTAGGAGCTGATGCGTCCGTTGCACCCAGCGTGTACCTTGTTAGAACAGTTTTCCTCTGTTGGGTCTCAACCTGAGCGACGACCTCGATATAGCCCTCGATCTTAGTCCCAAGAATCTTCTTCTTAAGCAACTGGTCAACTTGGAAGATGCCCGACTCATTGTACATGCTGATCTCAACAATTACCGGTTTCTGCTTACTCTTTCGGATCTTCACGTCCCTGATCGACATGGCTGAAAGCGCGTGAATGTCCTTCTTACCTGCAATGAACGGAATCCGTGCACGCCCCTCCTTCATGTCCAACGCGTCCGCAACCCTCACAACCCCTGCTTCAATCGTGAACTGAGGAATCTCAGACTCGTGCGCGTAGATGGTATGAAGAGCTTCAGCGGTAACTATGGCCCTCTCCTTGTCTGGATAAATGCCAGCCAATAGACTAGGCATCATCTGAGCGGCGAGAGACACGCTGAAAATCTGGTGATTTTCCCGGTGAGCAACCATTCCGAGATCGTGAAGAACCGATCCCAGGAAAACAACAACTTCCGCATCATCATTCGTGAGCTTGTGATCCGTGACAATGCTGGGCTCCACCCCCGCTTCGATCAGATTCCGTAGGACTTTCAAACCAATATTTGCAACAATCGCAAAGTGAACTCTGCCGTGGTCCGACAGGCCTAGCCTGCGAACCGCATTGGTGTTCGTACAATCCCAAAGACTCTGCAGAAACTCGTCGGCGTTTACGCGGTCAAGAATGGCCTTGAGTTTCTGATTCGAATTGACCGGCAGATTGATCGTGAAATCGCACCGTTAATCGGTTTCACATTTGCCTCGCTTCAAAAAGGTTCTCGAACCGCCGAGACAAAGCCAAATCTACTCTTTGATCACTCAAGTGACTAGTCCGAACTTGAAGCTCGAAAACGTGGAATATGAAGTTAGTAATCATCTTGCAACAATCGAGATGAATCGTCCCGAGGTTCTCAACGCGCTCTCTAAAGGAATGTTTCGCGACTTGACAAAAGCTCTGGCCCTTGCAACTCAAGATCGCGATGTAAGAGTAATCGAACTAACTGGCGCGGGAAAGGCTTTCTCAGCAGGTCTCGATATACGAGAAGTTGGCGACTTCAAGTCCAAGTCAGTGGCGAGAGATTTCGTGTACAAACTTGTGAAGCCGTTCTGGGAGACCCTGTTCAAGTGCGAGAAACCGATTATCTCCCTAGTGGATGGACCCGCATTCGGGGCAGGAGCAGAGATTGTTCTTGCATCTGACATTGTGATAGCCTCCACAGACTCAAAGTTCGCGTTTTCAGGAGGACGAGTTGGAGCGCTCTGTTGTATCTCCGTTGTGATTGGGCCTTCGATCATGAACGGCAGAAAAATAGTCGAGATGAACTTGACGGGGGAACCTGTAACCGCCGATGATGCAGCGACACTCGGTCTGGTAACGTATTCTGTTCCGAAGCAAGAACTTAAGCAAAAACTCGAAAAGATAGTAGCTGAGATATCTCACATTTCCCCAGTATCCAACTCGAGCTTCAAGAGAATCAGAAACACCGACATATCGACTCAAAGACTGGCTACGGCGTACGCTGAACTACTTAGAACGATAACAAGTAAGGAATTCCAAGAAGGAGTGCAAGCATTCATTGCTAAACGGTCTCCTGAATATTATCAGTGACCCAGGTTCAGCCGGGTGTTCAATACTCAGTGAATCCTCGGTGAAAGAGCCCTTATATCATGTCGAACGACCCTATTCAGGTAGGCTGGAAAAATGCGCGGCGGAAATTGGAAGGGCAAGAACGTAAGGACTGAAATGAAGACGCTACAGTGTCCTCGATGTCACGAAAACGTGCGATTGGACAAGTATACTCTCCACATCGCGTCCTGTCCCCAGCCTGCTGTGGTTCAAAGCTAGCCCTAGCTTGGGGACTGGCTCCTGCAGAACAGTGATATCGTCTTAGAGACATACGTGTGACGGACCATCTAACATCCTGCGCTCTACGATGAGAAGGTGGCACCCAGCGTGTCTCGATGCGATTAGGGTAATAGACTAGCCGACAACTGTCTCTTGGAGAGAAGCTCCGAAAATGCCACCCAGCATCCCCAGCATCAATGGGAAGGGAAAAAGGGTCGCAAACGTCCAAAGCAGCGAAATCTTCGCGAGGCCCTCTCTGAAACTGATGTCTGCACTCACTAGACCTGGAAAGTAAAATACTTCGAAAATTATTGCTCCGGCGGTTAGATACGATCCGAAGAATGTAAGTAGCGTCTTTCCAATATCGCCAATGTAGAGCCCCGAGAGAATTGAGGCTCCGAATAACATCGCGTAGTAAAGAGCCAGTAAATAGTTCTCTGTGTACCAGACACTCGGAGGATCTAGAGGGGAAAGAAGAAGATCCGACCTCGGCAGGAGCAGGCCCTGGAAAACTGCCCATAGGGTAATTGCCGCCAGACTCACTCCCCATCCAATTGTCACAAGGAGAGACTTTGAGGCACGAAGAAGTCTCTTAAAGAGAGACCGAAATGCATTGTGGGAAACTGGTCCAACCGATAGGGACAAATCTCGAGAATACCAATCCCATTACAGGGGTGCAAATGAAGCTTAAGCCTTCCGGAACAATTCTTGTCACGATGGCCTTTGTTGCGGCGGGGGTAATTTCTGCTACCTATACCACAGTCCAAGCCATCAACTATAGTGGATTCTGGGACGCTCGCTCAAAGATCACCGTCTCGGTTAGTCGATTGCACGTAGAAACTAGCCGAACGACCCGAGCGGTCACTATTCAAGCCACAGTATCTGCTGCGAATCCACCGGTCTACTCTGGAATGATGGTCAGGTACTTCGAACTTCGACTTTACTGTAACAAACCGGATCACCACCAAACCCTCTTCTCCGGATGCCCTACAGGCCACCTCAACGATGCCCTCACTCCCTCGCACCCTCCGGTTTGCATACCTTTGCGCCCTCGTTCCACTGTGACCCTTTGATCTGACATCTTACCGTCCAC
>CAYRXJ010000141.1:0-4158 GCA_964428235.1 uncultured Candidatus Bathyarchaeia archaeon
TGAGGTCATGAAGCAAAGAGAAGGTCTCAAAGCCGTCACCCGGGATTTCCTTTCAACTCTTCTTACGCTCAGAATCGCTAGTGTTAAATGCGCACGCCCTTGCCACCGTGATATCACGCATCTTGTGATGTGACGTCACAGAATTGCTTGGAATAAGAAGACAACCAAACGAAAATCATGGTTCGGCATCACAGGATAATCAAGATGTCGCCAAGCTGTTCTTTGACGCTTTTTCGAGTCGATTGTCGACTGTAGAGTCAAGCCTGAAAGGCCTTGTCACCGAAGTTCAGTTCTTGAAGACCTCGGGGGATCAGGGAAAACTCTCGGATCTAGTTTTACTGGGGCGTCAACAGAAAGCAGAGAAATTACTGAATGAGTCTCTCAGTTGGATCAAGCAGATCGCTGACACCATTCTTAGCGGGTCTCTTTCCGTTGTCCCACCGGACACTGCGGTTTCGGAACCTATTTCTGAGATATCGAGACCCATTCCAGTGCCTGTTGCTCAGGTTTCACGGACCGATCCGACTGTATTACAGCCAGGGTCCCTGAATTCAATCACTACTCCGACCGAACTCCAAGTCCTCACCCTACTTGCAAATGAGGGGCCAAAATCTGCGCCCGAGATCGGGAAACACGTAGGAAGGTCGCGAGAGCATACTGCTCGGTTGATGAAAAAGCTCTTTGATGAGGGCTATGTTCGGCGGGACCAGACCCGGATTCCCTTTAGATACTCAACGGTGGAGCGCGTGAAACAGGGGTTCACGAGAGCTGAGCAGAAGGGTCCAGTGGAAGAGGCCGCTTCTCCTCCGCCATCCTAACAGAGTAAACTAGCCCGTCCCTTTCTTGGTGTCGTTCGAGGAGTCCTCGATCAGCCAAGCGAGTCAGATACGTGGACACCGTGCTCAGCAGGATCTTTTCTTTGTGGACCGTCTCGAAGAGCTTCTTTGCCTGGGTTGAACTGAAGGACCTGTCCCTCAGTTGAGTCATTACGATGCTCGCGAGCTTGTCGTACTTCTTAGAGGATAATCCGAGAGCAGTGGTAGAGATCTGAGGGGTCCCGGACATCAGTTCGACTAGATCCATCAGTTTTCCGGCTTTTTCTCGAGTCACGGGGCCATCGATTGAGATGGTGTGACGGACGCCATCAGTGTCGTAGAACTCGATTTTCAGGCGTCGTGTTCTCATCTGTGGGTCCTCAGGAGTGTGAGAGGGTTTCACAGTTCGCAGTTCACATGTAGAAAAAGGCTCACAACGCTCGTTGTGAACTAGTCTATCGAGAGAATTGCAGCCAGTTCCATATGTTCCAGTGGAAACAGAGGGGTGTCTGAGCCCGTTTACAAGTAGTGAAGCTATTCTGAGTTTAGAAAGCCGACCGTTGGATCTTACGATCCCGTAGAGTCTTGGTGATTACTTGACTCAGCGGACTTCATTCAGCTTCTGAGAAATCCAATGGATGTACTCAGAGGCCGTTAGCGGACCTTGAAGTTCATGGCCGGTCTTCAGTCCCTCGATAATCAGACGTGTCTTTTGATAGAGTTCTGAAAGCGTGAATCTCTTCTCGGTTTTTTGCTGGGACGCTTTTTTCGCGCATTCGGGATAGAACCGGTAGTGGTCTTCGATCTTGCCAACTACTTCGTCGCCACATTGCGGACAGATGTACATGGAGAAACAGTCGTGGGGACTTCGAGAAAATTATCTTGTATCCGAGAAGCCCGTCGGATGGTTAGGGTCCAGGCGGATTTGGTGCAGCCGCAGGTTGGGTCGGGGCTGATGATGGAGGAGGTGCCGGCGGAGGACTTTGCGCAGGTTGAGGCGGAGTCATCCATGGAGCAGGTTTGTTCTTCTTTCGTCTACCCATCAGTCGGAAAACTTCGACCACGGGGGTCAGAATTAGCGGGAGAAGCAGGAGATAGGAGTAGGGTTGGAAGTCTGTGAAGGTTCGGGTGAATTGTGTCCAGGGTCCGCTGGACGATGATATCAGCGGCGCGTCCGTCGTGATTGTGTACCGGATGTTGGTGCCGTTGGGTGCTTGCCAGAGAAATTCTGTGTTTGCTTGTGACAGAACGTAGATTCCGCTGCTTTCTGTGGTCAGTGTATGGCTTAGGGATTGTGTTTGGCCTGGCGGGAAGTTTGCGTATTGGGCGGTTTGGGCTCCGTTGTTCTGGATTTGTAGGGTCTTCTGGTATGCTGAGGGCGGTCCAGGGTCGGTCATGTTGAGGTTTGTGACTGTGACGTTGTCGAGGTTTTGGACTTCTACCATGATGTTGTAGCTGGTCCCGATTGGGCCTGTTGATGGGCCGGCTGTTTTCTGGATCGTGATGTCTGGTGCGAAGGGGTAGGTGAAGTTCGCGGTGAAATCCGCTGCAGGAGTGCCCGTTGCATTGTAGAGATAGGTGGAGGTCGCGTTGTTCCAGATCGGGTTGAACGGTGGTGTGTAGCCGAGATTGCTGTAGAGTATTGTTCCGGGCTGGAAGCTCATCGATATGATCGACGCGTTAGCGTTTGAGTCTCCGACTATTCCGGTCTGGAATCCCAGGAGCTTTTGGAGACTGAGGTAGTGTTGTCCTGCCTTGTAGAACTGTCTTGGGAATTGCGTGTTAAGAATGAAGCTGAAAGATCTTGTCGATTTATTGAGCGGTGCCGGGAGGTTTAGTGTAGCAAGACCGATCGCGGCGAGATATTTCTGGTTCTGAAGATTGGTGTAGGTGAGGAGGCTTGAGAAGCTGGAGCTGGGGAGAATTCGTAAGACTCTAGCGAGCGCGTCGCTGTTCGTGAGTTCTGGGCTTGGTGCGTAGATTGTGACCGTTCCTGCGCCCGAAGGGATGGCAAATGCTTTGATGAATGGGACCCCTAGTGCTTGTGCGAACTGCGTTGCGACATTGTCTGATTCTACGCTGGTTATTGCTGGATCTCCGGTGTAGAAGGTGATCAGCGCGGGTTGGGAGAAGAGTCCAAGGATGAAATCAGGTAGTCCTAGCGCAGATGCGCCGTTGCCGGTCATCGTGTAGTTGTTGTTGATGACGAAGATTGAGAGATTGTTGTTAGCGTAGTTGTTGTCTAGGACGAGACCCTTGCTGGAGAGGTCGAGGTTTGTGATACGGAGGCTGGCATTTGGGGCGCCTAGCATGTTGAGTCCGACTGCTAGGTTTTGCTGGTAGGGTCCTGCTGGTGGGGCTTGGATGATGCTTGTTTGATGATTGGCTAGATGTATCGGGACGAGTAGGGACGCTGCGATCAGGAGCAGCAGGATTCCTTTCTTGGGAAGATCTGTTGTTGGGAGTTCTGGTTTCTTTGTCTTGATACTTTTCCAGAGTGTTCTGAAGACAAGGACGTCTCCCTGCCAGAAGAGGCTGGCTGCGCGACCGCTGATGGTGGCTGTGGCGAAGACTAGTCCACAATTTCTGATGAGTGTGAGTATGATTGCCTGTATTGTTGCTGGGCTGGTTGGGCCTGATCCTTGGAGGAGGATGGGGATGATGTCGCTGGCGACGGGTCCTGTTGTGGCGCTGATGATCGAGAAGCCTGGAGGTGGTGGTGGGAGGCTTGCTAGTGCTTGGAGGTTGATGCTCTGGTAGATGAGTAGTGCCGAGAGTCCGAGTGCTCCGAGGGTGCTGATGAAAGCTGTCATGCCGACGAGAAATCCGCGTCGGACTTTTCCGCCAGCGATGAGACCGCCTACGAATCCTGCTGTTGTCCAAAGATAGAGTAGTGGTGGATAGGTTAGGGGGTTGGTGAAGACGAGGTAGAGCGCGACGATCATCGTGTTGAAGTGGACTCCTAGAACTGGGGATAGCCAGTCGCTGACTTCGCGGAGCCCGGCTGGCAGTTGAGTGTAACCGATGTAGAGGACTATGAGGTAGGCTGCGATCCAGCCGAGATATCGACCAAGGAACATTCCCTCGCTGGGATGCGGGAGGAGAAAGACGGTCTTAGGATCGTCCGGTGTTCGTTTGACCATTATGTCGCCGATGCGGACGTAGAGGAGGATCAGGATTATTCCGGGTAGAATTCCTCCCACGATGAAGCCGAGAATGGCGGTTGTGAAGCTTGATCCGCGTGCTTTCTGGAATCTTCTCTCAGCGAGCTCTTCTCTGATCCTGGCGCTTTTGTGACTGACGATTATTGTTCCTATCGAGAGGACGAGGAGGGCGATCGGGA
>CAYRXJ010000142.1:0-4122 GCA_964428235.1 uncultured Candidatus Bathyarchaeia archaeon
GCCAAGATCTCAGCAGCAAGTAGAGCAGCATTAGTCCCATTGTCCAGTCCTACAGTGCCTACTGGGACACCGGAAGGCAGTTGAACAATTGAGA
Organism: uncultured Candidatus Bathyarchaeia archaeon; assembly: GCA_964428235.1. Lineage (GTDB taxonomy): Archaea > Thermoproteota > Bathyarchaeia > 40CM-2-53-6 > 40CM-2-53-6 > 40CM-2-53-6. The sequence continues at coordinate 95 of CAYRXJ010000142.1, forward strand.
GAATGGAGTCTAAGTTCAGTTTGCCTGAGACAGGTACTCCAATGACTGGCTTGTTCGTAAGGGATGCTACAAATCCAGGAAGGGCTGCACTGAGACCTGCGATCGTGATGAACACCTCGGACTTTGATGTCTCCATGTACTTGTCGAGTTCCTTATGGCTCCGGTGAGCCGAGAGAACCTTTGTCTCGAAAGGAATGCCGAGTTTTTCGAAAACGGTCTCAGCCTTCTTCGCGATCTCTCGATCGCTCTCAGAGCCCATGAGAATACTGACGTTCTTGGTCAATTCTTGCACCGTATGACTCGCGTTTCTGTTACGACGATGTTTACTGGTAAATCAAACTGATCCCGGGGCACGCGATTGACAAGCTGCAAGTTGAATGAGAGACCGATCGTTCGAACGTGGTTCGGGAGAGACTTGAGAACTCTGTCGAAGTATCCTCGTCCCCAGCCTAGACGATAACCATCCTTATCCCATACAATTCCCGGAACAAACAACACATCGGCCGCGTCAAGACCCTGAGGACGAAGATGCTCTGGTTTGGGCTCAGGAATATTGAAGCTCCCGGGCATCAGTTCTTTCCCGAGATCTTTCACTTCCGAAAAGAATAGATCAATATCGCCTTTCTTGACGACCGGAATCAGAACCCGCTTGTTACTGTCCAAGGCTCTCCGTATCAGTGGACGAGTGTCCACCTCGGTGTCCTTGTTGACATAGCACGCGATGCCACGGGCTCGGACATACTCGTGAAGATGTAGGACCTGATCGATTATTTCGAGACTCTTTTGCTCGATATCCTTGAGTGGCTGTCTATCTCGGAGGCGCAAAATGTATTGTCGAAACTGCTGTTTCTCGACCGCGACTTGTGCTTCGCTCAAATCCTCAATCCTAGCTGGATACTTGCAGCCAGAACCGTATTCTCAAGAAGACATGCGACAGTCATAGGCCCCACTCCACCAGGGACCGGCGTAATATAGCCAGCAACGGGACTCGCGCTGTCAAAGTCGACGTCTCCACGAAGTTTTCCCCCCACTCGTGTCAACCCAACATCAACAACAGCCGATTTTGGTTTCAAGTGGTTAGCTCGAACACGGAAGCTTTCTTTTCCAACAGCGCTCACAAGAATATCTGCTGTTCGAGTGAGCGTTGAGAGATCAGCTGTTTTTGAGTGGCAGACCGTGACTGTGGCGTCCCTGTTGAGGAATAGGTTAGCCAGTGGCCTTCCAACAAGGTTACTTCTGTTGATAATCACTGCTTGTGATCCACCGATAGCAACCTTGTAGTAATCCAAGAGTTTGACCACTCCTTTCGGAGTGCAGGGAACGAGTTCCTCATGTCCCGCCGCTAGTTTGCCAGCATTGATCGGGTGTAACCCATCAACGTCTTTGTAAGGGATGATCCTCTCGATTACTTTCTCCTCGTCAAGACCGGATGGAAGAGGCAGCTGCACTAGTATTCCGTTGACCTGTGGACTGGTATTGAGTTGGCCGAGCAGCACCTCGAGCTTTTCCTGAGAAGTATCAGCCGGTAAGTGGTGGCTCTCCGATCTTATTCCGACTTCGGCGGCTGCTTTGTGTTTGGCCTTTAGGTAAGACGCGCTCGCAGGATCGTCACCAACTTGAACAGTGCTAAGAAGTGGATGCGTACCATGTCTCTCCAGTTGCTTTACGCTCTGGGCGACCTGTTTCTTGACTTCACCGGCAACAAGTCTGCCGTCTAGCAGTATCGCGGTCATCTCTTGAAGAGGACCCTCCTGCCCTGAAGTCTGAGCCTGTCTTCTGTAAGCAGTCTCAAAGCTTCCGGGAGAATCCTGTGCTCCTCTCGTAAGACTCGCGCGGAAAGAGATTCCACACTATCGTTGTCGCGGATTGAAACTGCAGTTTGAAGAATTATCGGACCATGGTCAACGTCCTTGTCGACAAAGTGAACTGTGCACCCTGTGACCTTGACGCCATGATCGAGCGCCTGTCTCTGTGCGTCTAGACCGGGAAATGCGGGAAGCAAGGCGGGATGTACGTTGATTATTCGATGGGGAAAGAGTTCTACGAACTGTTCGCTGAGAATTCTCATGTAGCCTGCCAGTACAACAAGACCGTTCTTGGGCGCCACTCCTTGTGACTCCAGTGCCGCGATGGTTTTCTGATCATAGTCCCAGCTTTTTTTCGGGACCCCCTTGTCATCCATTGTGATTGCTTGGACGTGATGTCTTTTTGCTATTTCGAGAGCAGTTGCGCCCGGCCTGTTGCTGATTACTATCTTGACCTCGCAGTTTGTTAGGTATCTGTTGTCGACTGCGTCTAGAATCGCGTCAAGGTTCGAGCCTCGCCCCGAAGCCAGAACGCCGACTGGGACCATGCCGCTAGGCCCTTTCAGCTCGCACGAATCTCGTTCAGCAACAATTGTGAAGCATCGACGCGACCTGTCTTGGGCACCCAGTCAACTCTTTGTCCAAGAGTCCCGTTTTTTTCTCTGAACTTGTACATCCTCCTCACTCGCTCGGCAAGCTCCTGTCTTTTCGCCACAAGTTTCTCGGTCCCTATGTCGGATCGATGGTAGAGTCCCCAGCCGTCTGTTAGCTGGATGCTAGAAACTGTCTTTTCAATTCTGTCGCTTGCGGGGGGGATGGTGTGGTCCATCGCCATCAGTGCGAGCAGCCGTGATCCTCCTGTGACTACTTGTTGATCGTCTTGGAGATCGGCGCTTCCCCAGAATAACTGGCACCCGGTCCGTTTGATGTTGGTCTCGAAGACCTGGACTGGATGTCCTTTGGCAATGTCTCGTTTCTCGGGGTAGCCGTTTGGCGCGATTACTTTGACGACTACGGCGTCCTCGCTTGTGAACTCCAGTTTGATCTTCGATAGGCGTCGCTCGACGATTGCCTGGAAGATGTCGATGATGTCGGTCCGCAGCATTGCGAGCATGTTGATCGCTTCGGGATCGCCGAGGCGAGAATACATCTCGATGACAGTCGGGCCTTCGTTTTCTGTAAGCATCATTTGCCCGCCGACCATTCCACGATATGCTTTGCCGGTCTTTTTCTGGACTGTCTCGACTACTCCTTCAACAATCCGGAGTGATTTGTCGTATTCTTCTCTTGTGATAAATGGAAGAGTGATTTCGGGACCTGAAATGCTTCCCATTCCTCCCGTTTCAGGTCCATTGTCAAATTCGTGAGCGCTCTTGTTGTCTTGGACTAGTGGGGTCCCGAGGACTGTCTTGCCATCTGTGAAGCATTGCAGGGAATATTCTGGTCCCCACGCTTTCTCTTCGATCAGAATCTTATCGTCAATGTCAGAGTAGGGGGCCATGTTTGATTGCAGCGAATCGAAGTAGGCTTCCTTGAATTTTGACTTCTCATCGTGGAGATAGACGTGTCGATCCTCTATCAGTTTCACGCCTTTGCCGCCGGACTGACGCGCTGGTTTAATGACAATGTTTTGCAGCCACGGTTGTGTCTCAATGTTTTTCCTAACGTAGTCCGAAGCTTCTCGGGCGTTCTTGAATGTCCGGAAAAGAAGCTTGCCCGGGAGATTGTTCTCCCACTGCAGACGTCTAAGGTAGGCTTTGGAGCGCTCGATTACTGAGAGGTCTTGGCTAGCCCCGACGCAGTGAATGCCCTCCTTTTCTAGCGCATCAGGTATTCCTTGAAAACCGGGCTCTTCAGGTCCGACGACTACCATGTCGATTCCCCAGCCGCGGGCGGACCTCACAATCGTCTTCGGGTCGGTGGTACGGCCGATGCGAAGTTCTCCTTGGCTTTCCTTGCAGATCCGGTTTATTCCCGGATTCCGGTTTTCCGCGATCCAGAACAGTTCTGGCCTGTGATCGCTGATGCTTAACTTCCAGGCCAGCGCGTGCTCGCGCGCCCCTCCACCGATTCCCATCACCCTCAATTTTGATCGCCTCGCCTCTTGAAGCAACGGGTGCAGAGATTTTGGCCCGGGATGCCCACGGCCTGCTCCAGCTCGTGAACGGTCATGAAGGAGATGGTGTCGGCCCCAACTAGACTTGCGAGATCTTTCTCGTTATG
>CAYRXJ010000143.1:0-2393 GCA_964428235.1 uncultured Candidatus Bathyarchaeia archaeon
GGGGTGCGAACAAACCCGCATGTTTCACGTGGAACTAGTGGACTTTTTGCAGAGCCATCCAGGCTGACAATCGCCCCCGATCAACGAGACAAGCCCATTCTCCATGCCAGCCAGCGAGAGACGAGAAAAAAGGTGGGGATTGCGTAGAAAAAACTTGAGCGACACAAGAGTGCCTTTCCAGGACTCGCTCGATACTCCGGAAGACTCGCCCATTTCGCGCCCTGATCCCGGATCCAAGCATCCACTTTCCAAGAACACCTTATCCCACGAAGAAAATACCGCTAAACGCTCGGGTCAAAAACCAGCTGAGAAGCCGGAAACAAGTGATTAACCCGAAAACAGGGCCAAAACACCGTCAGACAGAAAACACGAAACGTCAGGAAAAAATATAGAAACTGGAAAAACTCCGGGTGACACAAACCTGCCTTTCCAGGTCCTACTCGATTTTTATCGTGCTAGGCTTCAAGTCGGTCTTCGGATAGTGTAGATCCATCTTCTCCATCGCTTTCACGATGATCCTTGAGACAACGAGATCACGATACCATTTGTGATTCCCAGGAATCAAGAACCACGGAGCATAATCAGTACTAGTCTTGCTCAAGACATCCTCGTAAGCGCGCATATACTCGCCCCAGAATTTTCGCTCCGGCAAATCATCACCACTAAACTTCCACCTCTTCGACGGATCATCCAGGCGCGCCTGCAACCGCTTCTTCTGCTCCTCCTTGCTGATATGAAGAAAGAACTTCAGAATCGTAGTATCCTCTTCCGCGAGAAGATGCTCAAACTCGTTGATCTCCCGATATCTGTGTTTCCAAACATTCTCTGGAACGATCTTGTGAACTCTCTCCACAAGCACACCTTCATAGTGACTCCGATTGAAAATCGTCAACTCACCCTTCCCCGGAACCTGCCGGTGTTCTCTCCACAAGAACCCGTGATCAAGCTCCTCTGGAGTAGGCTCCCTGAAATGCGCAACACGAACACCCTGCGGATTCACACCCTGAAACACACGACTGATGATACCATCCTTCCCACCAGTATCCATCGCCTGCAAAACAACAAGGACCTTCTTCACATGCTCAGCATACAACATCTCCTGCAACTCCCGTAATTTCTCGTTGAGCTTCTTCGACTCCTTCTCTTCATCCTCGTCCTTCCCCTCAAACCCTGAAGTATCATCTGGATCAAAATCGCTGAGACGAACTTCTTTTCCAGGCTCTATCCGGTAACGTCCCGTGTGAAGATCCTTCGGCATTTCTCAACAATCCCGTTGACGCGAGTTCTTAGCCTTTCACAACCCTGAACCGAGTCAACATACTCATGAGAACCTTTGATTACCCCATTCAAGGCGAGAGGTTAGTTTCAATGTCTGAGAAGACACAGGCTTCTCCATCGGACCAGAACTGGCAAGGCGCAGGTCCAGCAGGAGCCAGCGACAAAGCGAAGATAGAGAGAAAACAGGTCCTCATACTCTTCGTCCTAAGCCTCGCACTCGCAATAATCGTAATCGACGCGACAATCGTCATCGTATCCCAGTACCAGATCCAGAAAGACTTCAAGCTCAACTTCAAGGATCTCGAATGGATAACATCACTCTACGCCCTAGTCTTCGGATCATTCCTCCTCACCTGGGGAAAGTTCGGAGACGAGTTCGGCAGGAGACGCATCTTCCTTGCAGGAATCACACTCTTCATTATCGGATCAGTAATCGACGGATTCTCGCAGGATCTCAACCAGATACTAATCGGTCGAGTAGTCCAAGGGTTCGGCGCCGCAATGGCCTCTCCCTCAACGCTGTCTATATTGACAACAACTTTCGTTGGCAAGGCACGGAACATCGCGTTCGGAATCTGGGGCGCAACGGCAGGCGCAGCCGCCGTACTCGGGCCAGTCCTCGGAGGATACTTCACGAGCAATAGTTTCTTCACGTGGCGATGGGCCTTTTTCATCAACATCCCAATTGGAATCACGGCGCTGATCGGCGCGTTCTACGCGATCAAGGAGACACGATCCAAAGACCCGAACTACACAACAGACTACATCGGACTACTCCTGATCACAACAGGCCTCGCGAGCCTCTTGTTCGGTTTCATCGAGGCCCAGACCTACGGCTGGATAGTTCCCAACAACCAGTTCGACGCAGGAGGCTTCACCTGGGCCACAACCAATCCAGTTTCACTTCCACTCATTGCGATAATCTTGGGCCTAGTTCTTCTTGCCCTGTTCACCTTCTACGATATCCGAAGACTCCGCACCAAGAAAGTGCCACTGTTCGACTTTAGCCTGTTAAAGTTCCCTGGCTTCCGCTACGGCCTATTCACAGTAACAATAGTCGCGATGGGCGAGTTTGGTGCAGTGTTCATAATATCCATATTCCTCCAGACAGTCAA
>CAYRXJ010000143.1:2403-4111 GCA_964428235.1 uncultured Candidatus Bathyarchaeia archaeon
ACCGGTGCGATCCGCGGCCGGCGGCAACCCGATTGCGCTGCTCGCAACTGTCATCTTCGCCCCGATCGCGGGCTTACTTGCGACAAAGTTCGGTCCAAAATGGATCATCACAACAGGAATGACCCTTGAAGCAATAGCGCTCTTCAGCATGTCCCAGATCATTACCGTTGACAATCCCGTCTACTACCTCTACCCCGTTCTCGTCATATACGGAGCCGGAGTCGGACTCGCAATCAGCCAGCTCACAAGCACGGTATTGCAGAGCATTCCATGGCAGAAAGCTGGAGTAGGCTCAGGCGCAGCTAACACCGTCAGACAGATCGGATCCGCCTTCGGAATCGCCGTTATCGGAGCAGTACTCGTGGCCCAGATATCATCCGTTGGACTGGCCGACCTAGCATCAAGCACCGCAGGTTTCACAGCCCAACAAACAGCCACGCTGTCAGCCGCTCTCAACAGCGGACTGTCAGGCGGAATAGACCCCAACTTCCTCGCGCCTTTCGGTAGAAGAATACCGTTTGTCCTCCAGATCCTCTATGACTCAATTACCAGTGGAACGCGATGGGCAGCCTTCACCGCATGCATCTTCGTTTCCTTCGGAGCGCTAAGCTCCTTACTGATTCCGAATCCCAAAGCCGCACAGACAGCAAAAGTCTCAGTCGTCCAAACAATCCCTCAACGCGAGAGATCACCACCCCTAAACGCCGTCGTTGTTGCCCAGTTTTTCATTATGATACTCTTGCTGATCGCGATTTCCAACGAGTATCAGTCCAATTATTTCATGCAACAATGGATCGACCAGAACGCTTCCCCGATTGGATTCCTCTTATCCGGATATGTTGGGACCTTGTTGGCGGCTATCCTAGGCAGCGTCTTGATAATCTGGAAATTATTGATGCCTATGAGGCAGGGAATAGACAAGCCCGCGGTCGAGAAGCCGAAAGCCTCCAAAGCCTAGCCCCAAAAATTTTCTTATTATCTGGTCCCTATCAAAAAAAGCCTCTCGCGATGTGCGACTCTCCAGGGCCATTTCACCCGATCTCCGGCAAGCCTGTGACCAAGACCAATGATCAGATCAAGCTCCATCCCGTAGACTCGCTAGAGGTTACGATTGTTGTCGATAACTCCATCGACATCTTTCTCGGCAACGACGAGCAAACAAGACGTCCACAGAATCATTGGGATTGGTCCGAGAGACCCCAACTAGTCGCAGAGCACGGCTACTCTATACTCCTCACAACCCATCGAAACGGCGAAGCAAGATCAATTCTCTACGATGCAGGCCTAGGCCGAGACACAGCACTCCACAATCTAGACATTCTCGAACTAGATCTCAAACAAGTCGAAGCTGTCGTCATGTCTCACGGACATGCTGATCACCACGGTGGACTAGAAGGAATGCTTCGGAGAATTGGAAAGAAGAAGATGCCTTTCATCATCCACCCTGACGCGTGGCAAGAACGAAAAATCGTCTTTCCAACAGGAACAGAAATCCATCTACCACCACCAAGCAAGAAAGTTCTAGAAGATCGAGAGGTCGAGATCCTCGAGAGGAGAGGACCTTCTCTGCTTCTGGATGGAAACGCACTCGTTTCTGGTCAGGTTGAGAGAACATCGAGCTTTGAGAAAGGATTCCCAATCCACGAAGCTCGCAAGAACGGATCCTGGGAACATGATCCGTGGATATGGGATGATCAAGGAATCATCT
>CAYRXJ010000144.1:0-3972 GCA_964428235.1 uncultured Candidatus Bathyarchaeia archaeon
GAGAAATCCTGAGCACCCAACCCTTTGCCGTAGAGTACGCCCTTACTCCTCAAGGTAAGGGATTGAGAAAACTGTTGGATGCTTATCGAAAAATGGACCCAAGAACTAAGGTGTAGCCCACAATCCTAGCTTCTAGGACAGCGGGTATCCGTTGTAGGCCGGGTTGCCGGTCTGAATTAGGGCAAGATTTAGTCGTAGCACGTTAACGTAGGGCGTTCCGAATATCCAGAGCGATCCCTCTTGATTCTGGTTAACAATCTGTTGCAACGTGTCAGCAGAGAGATGAGTCGCGGTGCTGATTCTAGGTACTTGCGCCATCGCATCTTGAACAGTGATGTCCGGGTCAACTCCTGAAGCTGACAGGGTCTTGTTTCGAGGATGGAAGAAGATCGAGTTGTTGAATTCCTGTGCGATCAAGTTTGAACCAACGGTTTTGCCATCTACTTGCACAAGACTGCCGTTCGCCTGAGACGGAAAGATCGCTTGTCCGAATCCTGTAACCACGAGTGGAAACACCAATCCGCACATAATCATCGATATCAGTGCGAGCCGTACGGCGGGTCCAGTGTTTCGTAGCATTTCTTTGCTAATGCTAAGTTTCATCCTATCTTTTCTCCTATAGTGCCGATATTGCCAGATCGATTAACTTGATTCCGACGAATGGGACGATGACTCCTCCGACCCCATAGATCATCGTGTTCTTCAGAAACAACGTCATCGTGTCCGATGGCTTGAACGTGATTCCTCTGAGCGCGAGCGGAATCAGTAGGGGAATAATCACCGCGTTAAAGATCAAGGCTGACAAGACCGCGGTATTGAGTCCGAGTCCTAGAACATTCAACGCTTTCAACTCGGGAACAGTGGACGCAAACAATACCGGCATTATCGCGAAATACTTCGCAACATCATTCGCGATACTGAAAGTTGTCACAGCTCCACGCGTCATCAACAATTGTTTTCCAAGCATGACAACCTCGATTATCTTTGCCGGATTGCTCTCCAAGTCCACCATGTTGGCCGCTTCCTTCGCCGCCTGGGTCCCACTGTTCATCGCCAAGCCAACATCAGCCATCGCTAGAGCTGGAGCATCGTTCGTTCCGTCCCCGATCATCGCGACAATCCTGGTTTCGTCCTGTTCTTTCTTGACAATGTCGTACTTGTCTTCGGGTTTCGCTTCTGGCCGAAACTCGTCGATACCGACCTCTGAAGCAATACTCTTCGCCGTTAGCGGCTGATCACCCGTAATCATTACGGGTCTGATCCCCATCAGTTTCACTGACTCTATCTGTTCTCGAATTCCGGCCTTCAACACATCCCGCAATCTAACGATCCCGATGGCTTCTCGATTCTTTGACAGCGCCATCGCAGTATCACCGACGCCTGATATGCTCTCCACTGTTTTGTCATAGTCGACAGGAACGATCTTCACAATTTTCCGGATAGCATCCGGGGCACCCTTGATTATCTCAATCTCATCAGCTCCGACTGGAACGCCTCCTTCTACATACGGCTCGAACTTCCGTCTCCATCTCCCGTGCTCTCGATCGATTCCACCACTCTTCGGTAACATGAATCCAGTGCCGCCGCCAATCTTTACTCCGCTTGTCCGGGTGCTGGCGCTGAACTCATAGACCTCTGCTGCATCCATCGAGTTCAGTTCTCTGGGTACAAACCCGTTCTCGTATGCCAAACGGATCAGACTGCGCCCCTCTGGTGTATCGTCATGCCACGATGATAGGAAGCCGGCTTCTCCAACATCCCTAACCGAAAAACCCGGAAATGGTAAGAATTCCACCGCTTGTCTGTTCCCGACAGTGATTGTTCCTGTCTTATCGAGGAGAATAGTATCAGTATCCCCGGCAGTCTCGACCGAGCGTCCTGATTTCGCGACGATTTTGCGTTTGTATAACCGGGAGATTCCGGACAATCCGATCGAAGGCAGCAGGGCGCCAATCGTCGTGGGCAGTAGACAAACGTAGAGAGCGATTAGAACCGAAAGATCTGCTGCTAAACTGAGAACCAGTGAGACACCGAGTAGTGCGGCGATTAGAATCGTGAAAATCGCAGTGAGCCCTATAAGAACGATGGTGACCGCTTGCTCATTCGGTGTCTTCGGTCGCTTCGACGACTCAACCATCCGGATCATCTGGTTGATGAAAGTCTCATCTGGATTCACGGTGACTTTCGCACTCAATGTATCGCTAAGCACTGTGGACCCTCCGATCACATCGTCCCCGGGGGCCTTTCTCACTGAAGTCGACTCGCCAGTGACGAGAGACTCGTCGACCATGGCGATCCCTTCGAGAACTTGCGCGTCTATCGGAACTGTGTCTCCTTTCTCTATCAGAATCAGGTCGCCCTTGTGAAGGTCTTTGGAGTGGATCTGAATGATTCTTCTCGTGTCCCCCTCGGTGAGGACTTTCTTGCTCAAGACTTCCATCTCTAGGCTCCGGAGGCTGTTGGCCGTGTTCTTCGCCTGAGTCTCAGCCAGCGAATCTGACATCGTACTAAACCAGACGGTAATCAGAAGGATTAGTGCGACTTCGACGTAGAAAATCTGCATTGAACCATTTGCCAACGGCGAGAATCCTGCAGGATAGATTGCCATCCCGGAAACAACGAGAAACGTCAGCTCCACGATCAACATCACTGGATTCCTCAGCAGTCTTCTCGGGTCCAGCCTGACTAGCGAGTCTAGCAAAACACTCTTAGAGAACAGCGGATATCTTGGGACGTGTATCTGTCGCCTGATTCTCGCCTGCAAAGTTGATCTCCTAGAATCCGTTCGCGCGTCCTTGGAAGAACTCGAGTATTGGGCCGAGTGCTAGAAATGGGAAGAAGGTCAAGAGGACAAGAACCAGAATGCTAGCGACAAGGACCAGCGAGAAGATCATGCTATCAGTTCTGACTCCAACAGTCGTTGTGAGTCTTTTCCTATTGATCATTGACCCACCTAGCGCCATCAGAATACCGATGGGCGCATAACGTCCTACAAGCATCACGAGCGCCGTTGAGATATTGAAGAAAGGAGTATTCGCGGAGGCGGCTCCAAGAAAGTCGCTGCCGTTGTTGGATGCTGCGCTCGTGTATTCGTACAGAATCTGTGTAAATCCGACAGATCCAGAGGGGATGCTGTTCGCTGCGCCAGTTAGATAAGCCAGCACGGTCGGTACGAGGATTATCACTGGATGTATCAGAAATGCTACCATGACCAGCTTCACGTCTCGGCTGGTCACCTTCATGCCGAGATACTCGGGGGTCCTACCGGACATCAGGCCGACGATGAAGACTGTTATGATGATGAACATCACCATATACATCAATCCAACGCCTTTCCCGCCAGGTGTAGCCTGAATTAGCATTCCATTGAACGCGGAAAGAATTGCAAGTGGATTCATACCTGACAGGCTGGAATTGACCGAGCCTGTCGTAACAGCGGTTGTTACTACTGTCCAGAATGTCGAGAAGAAGCCTCCGAACCGAACTTCCATACCTGGCCCGAGATTGGGGATGCTTGCGGTAAATGCGATTATCAGGTCGAGGGCGAACAGTCCATACGCTCCCCAGAGAATAGGTCGGGTCTCTTTCTTCTTCCCGATCAGCTGGCCAAATACAAAACAGAGTGCTGTGGGAATCAGCAACATGAGGAAGATCTGGAAAACGTCGGAAGCAGGAGTCGGGTTCTGGAACGGATAGGCGGAATTCGCTCCATAGAACCCGCCCCCATTTGTTCCAATCTGCATGATGCTTACTAGCGAGGCGACGGGACCTACGAGAATTGTCTGGGTTGCTCCTTCAACAGTTCGCACTGTGGCATAGCCCGTGAGTGTCTGCGGGACTCCAAGACCCACGAAGACAAGCGATGCGACAAAACACAGTGGGACGAGGACTCGGGTCAAAGAACGAGTGAAGTCAACATAGAAGTTTCCCATATCCTTCGATTGAATGACGAATCCTCGAACCATGGCGACC
>CAYRXJ010000145.1:0-3940 GCA_964428235.1 uncultured Candidatus Bathyarchaeia archaeon
GGGGGAACTTTTGCTGTCAAGATAGCAAAGGGCCTCGGTGCAGAAGTAAAGGCTGTTACGAGAACGAAAAACATCGATCTCGTCAAGAAGATCGGTGCAGATAACGTCATCGACTACACACAACAAGACTTCACGAAAACAGGCGAGAAATACGACAGAATAATCGATACTATCGGAAACCATGGTCCCGGAGCGATACGCCGATCACTAAACCCTGAGGGGATCTGCGTTGCCATAGGCTTCGGAGGAATGTCAGGCTTCATCGGAACACTCGTTCTAGGGTCAATATCCTCCAAGATAACCGGGAAAAAAGTCAGCTTCTTTGTTGCCAAGACCAACCGGAAGGACTTCGAGGAGCTCAAGGACATGGTCGAGGCCGGAAAGATCAGACCGGTCGTTGACAGAACCTACCCTCTAGACGAGATCCAGGACGCAGTCCGTTACGTTGAGGGACCCAAACACAGGCCGGGACACGCGAGCGGAAAAGTCGTCATCACCATAGACTAAGACTGGAGCTATCATGATGTCGATAACCGACAAAGAATCAGGGCTCAACGGGTCCGGCGGGTCACGAACACTAGTTATCGGCGGCCTCAACGGTTTCGTCGGATCCAATACAACCGAAGCACTCGTCAATCTAGGCCACGACTGTATCGTCACGCAGCACAAGAGAACAGAAATCCCACAATTCCTTCAGAAGTTTATCGACAACGGCCGCGTAATTATCGAACAAGCTGACGCCACATCATTCGAGGATCTGAAGAGAATCGGGGAGAAACACAAGGTCGACGGTATCGTCAATGTCGGCGGCGGGTTCAAGCCTGAGCCTAAGGGTCCCACCCCAGGCCTGACAGGCTACATGCGCATGCTGGACAATATTTTCCAGCTAGCAAGCGAGTGGAAGGTCAAACGCGTAACATTCTCGAGCACAGGCGGAATGTATCTCGGACTACAAGGAATGGTCGACGAATCATCGCCAATACTGCTGCAGAGCCCTCTGCCAGGAATCCCTGGAATATTACAGTACCAGAAGATCGTCGAGGTAGCATGCGAGCAGTTCACGAACGCGACCAAGATCAGCTCAGTCTGCGCTAGACTCATGGGATTCTATGGACCGTTCCAGGATACTGATCAAGCAGCTCTTCCAAACCGGCTCGCACACGCAGCTGTCTCCGGCAAACCCGTCGACCTCAAAGGCACCTTCTTCAGCAACGCAGAGGACGCGGTCGATACAATCTACATCAAAGACCTCGCACGCGCCATCGCACTCCTCCATACAGCAGAAAAACTACAGTACAACGTGTACAACATCGGAACAGGCAAGACAACCAGCAACCACGAATTCCTCGACTCGATCAAAAGGCTCTATCCGGATCTTCAGGTAAGCCTTCCACCGGGAAAGTTCCCGTTCCCACCAATCGCAATGATGAGCGTCAAGAGACTACAGCAAGACACAGGCTTCACACCAGAATACAACACCCAGACAGCCATCCAGCACTACGTCGACTGGCTCAAGGCAGGCAACCCAAAGTAGGAGAGAGAAGCACTGAAACCTGTCATCAACGAAAAACTCGGTCCCTCCTGACCTCCCCTCCTGTTTAGAATCTAGGTTCGGAGCGGAAAACATTCAATACCGCACTTCAACCCTCCTTCCCTGTCTTCCTTTGACCACTGGTCATGCTTCAGTAGATAATGGAAAGCTATTCTACGAAATTGAAGGCGACGGTCCATGCGTTGTGTTGATCCACGCTGGTTTCTTGGATTCTAGGATGTGGGACGAACAGTTCAAACTGTTGTCGGACAAGTACAGGGTCGTCAGGTACGATGTCCGCGGCTTCGGAAGATCGGACATTGCAAAGACAAGATTCTCAGATGCTAAAGACCTCCACGACCTCTTGAAACAGCTCTCAATCTCGAAAGCAAGCATAATCGGAGTCTCGAACGGAGGAAGGATTGCGTTCGACTTCGCAGTTAGCTATCCTGAAATGCTGGAGAAACTAGTACTAGTCGCACCGGGCATAAGAGGTTACAAAGTCTCGGGTCCAGAAGAGGAGGCACTTTGGAACCAGTTCGAAGAGTCGATGAAGCCCCAAGAAGTGGCCGACAAGGAAGGCCGAGCCAAGGACGCGGTGGAAATGGACGTGAACGCCTGGGCCTCGGCACAATCACCAGCTTCTCGGACCCTCATATTCGGGATCGCAATGGACAATTTCCACGTTCAAAGGGAGAATCCTTGGAAGCTACAGGACTCGCCTGAGCCACCTTCTTTCCAACGACTTTCCGAGATCCATGCCCCGACCCTCTTCATCGTCGGTGACCGCGACGTGCCTGCGCAGGTGTTGATGGTAGAAAACATTTACAGGCAAATGCCGGGATCTAAGAGGATCCTTATTCCTGGCGCGGACCATATCGCGAACATGTCTAAACAAAAAGAATTCAACGAGGCAATGTTCGAATTTCTCGGATCATGATAACTCGAGCTAATCGGCTTCGACCGACAACGGCTTCACGACAACACGACCCTCTCTCATCAACGCAAGACTATGTCGATTGGCTCCTAACAGGAAACCCCAAGTAGCTGAGACAGAAAAAGACAAGCGATCATGGGACCCGACAAACTCACACTTTTCGACGGCGAGAACGTCATATCGATCGAAACATACCGGAAAAATGGACAAGCCGTCCGGACCCCCGTCTGGTTCCTGAAACAAGAAGGAATCCTGATCGTCCACACAGGTGGAGATTCTGGAAAAGTCAAACGGATTAGGCGAAACCCGAAGGTCCGCGTCGCCCCATCCAAGTTCCGAGGCGAACCAAAAGCAGACTATATCGATGCACACGCAGAACTTGACAGCCATCCAGAGACTGTCGAGAAATATTACAATCTAATCTACAAGAAATATGGCTTTATGGGATCCTTCACCAAGTTCATCCAGCGATTCTCACGAAGCAAAGCCAAGGACATCATTCTAAGAATTAGCCCTACCTAATTTGTAAAGGCTAGTGCTGTCCTCTCTGCCTGAGATCACGAATCGGCGTAGCGCGCAAAGCGGCTCGTCCAAACGTCTTCGAATCTTACACGTGAAAAAGAGTTTCGGAAAGCAGGGCGTGATGAAAATGCTTGGAGCACGAATCTCCAAACTGAAAGAGGGCCTTGTGGAAATCTCTGCGAAAAACCGGTCAGCTTTCAATCAACAAGATGGGTTCGTGCATGCGGGTGTCCTGGCAACTCTCACAGATAGTGCAGCGGGCTACGCCACTCTATCACTATTGCCACCAGGGTCCAATGTTCTCGCGGTTGAGTTCAAGCTAAATTTCGTTCGACCGGCCGTCGGCGACATTCTACGAGGGAGAGGCAGAGTCCGCAGACTCGGAAAAATGATTAGCGTATGCGAAATCGAGGCCGAGACCAGGCGAAACGGAAAGTGGGTCTCATGCGCTTGGGGGTCGGAGACTGTCTACTGCATCAGGAAGACCTGATAGCCCGAGCTTACTGTAGGATATTCTCTTGAACGTTGTCGGCCTTCATTGCCGCGGCACCGCTAAGCTCCTGTTCGAGGAACTCCCTCGTTCCCGGCGGCCCAGTAAGGTTGACGATGACGTCGGTTTGTCCTCCCCCGACTGTTATCTCGAAATGCAGGAACGGGCAACAGGCTTGCTCGAGTGGAATCCACTCCGCAATCTTCCGTAGGGTGTCCGAGTTGTTCGACGCGTGAAACGAATAACCCTGGGCGAGAGGATGAACGCTCTCCATCATCTTGACGATCTCCATTGAGACCTTGGCCATTCGAGCCCTGTCAGACTCATTCAACACGCTGAGGTCGCATACAAGTGGAGCATCAAGCGTTACTTTCGTTTCCATTCTAGTCATGAAATTAGTTGGTTCTGGCCCGTTTTAAAGTCACAAATTATAACTTTTGAAACCCATCAAAATCTTTTT
>CAYRXJ010000146.1:0-3931 GCA_964428235.1 uncultured Candidatus Bathyarchaeia archaeon
TCCTGACATCACAGCGCTCTACTGTGATTCTTACGTTCGAGAGAAAAAAGAAGCGTTCGACCTTTTCTCGAGAGATGTTCGCTCAATGGCCAAGCTCGCTAAAAAGCGGAACATTATCATTGTTGCTACAAGCATGGAGTCAAGGAGCAGGCCAATGGAAGATGCCCTCGAAAAAACTTCTGATGTCTCGGCTAGACTTTACGAGAAGGGAGAGAACCTCTCCCTGACAGTTTCCAGGCGCTCGTTCCTCGATAGTGATAACAAGAGCATCACGAGTTTGGACGATCAAGGACTAACTAGTTATCTCGGACAGTAAAACTTCCATGAAGCCCTGAAAAAAGTGTTTGGAATTGAGGAGTTCGGTTGTCCGGCGCTACTGTGGATCACCCATTAAGCGTCATTGTAGCTAAGAATGGATCTGTTTGGAATGTTCCTGCTTCAACTGCAAAGTTCTCCGTTAAGATGACGCGTAAAGTTCCACCTTTTGCAACTGCTTCGAAATAGTCACCGTACTGGGGGGCTATGAATGATCCGCCGGTACCTCCGCCCCCTATGTAATTGAACATGTTAGGGTCGGAGTCGGGCTCATTCGAGACGCTCGTCACTCGGAACTGATGAAAGTTCATACCTCCATTACTGGAGCTTGCGACAACGACATCGATGAGATGATCGAACTTATCGTATTGCGTTGTGTAATGAACAACGTAAACTTGCCCAGTCAAAGAGTCGACGGTGACATAAGGCTGGTCGTTCACGGCGAGCTTTGAGATCGCTAACGGACTGGACCAGGTCGCGCCACCGTCAATCGACTCGGAGAACAGTACTGCTGATCTTCCGCAGAGTCCAGGATTATCAGCGGCAACCGGGGCGATAATCGATGAGAACCGGTAATAGTGGCCAGAAACGCAGATTTCGGTTGTGAAGTACAGGTTCGACGAGTTCGGACTCATGTCAGCAGCGATGCTGATTAATCCTGCAGAAGTCCTAAACTGTTCTGTGGCCCAGCCGATAACCACGGTTGCTCCAGGGAGCATTGTACTATCTCCCATGTAGGTGATTATGTTTGAGATGGAACCAAAGCCAGTTCCACCCGGTGTGGAGGATCGTATCCTGCAGCTTACGGGTCCGAACGTGATGAAGGTTCCGAAGTTGCACCAGGCAACATCAACGTTTCCGCTCTTATCGACTACAACTGTGGTCCAAGCGACGAACTGATCAGAGGATGAGAGAATAGGTTGTTGTCCTCCGGAGAGCATCGGGCAACTCAATATGTTGGGGTCGCATCTTGCGAGGTAGCTTACACTGGTTCCAGCGGCGTTGAAATGGTCCCAGCTTACGTAGACTGAGCCGAAAAACGGGGAGGCAAGGTCGCGATCTACTGAGATCCTGTCTTTGTCTTCGACTGTGAAGACCGGGAATTGGAAGTTTCCAAAGATGAAGGTAACGTTCCAGCAAGGATTCGAGAATGGGTTTCCTGGATCAGTGATGCAAGGAACGTTTGGGTTGAACAGGTTGGAGTTTGACTTCGCTATCATCATACCGTCGCCTAGAAGAATGTTGAACGGGTCGATAGCGAGGGATGCATAGAAGAAGTTGCCATCAGTGCTTGGCGTAATGGACGGATCTCCCCAAGACACAAGAAAGGTCCCGTTCACGTTTAGATCAGGAATCAATCCTGTCTTGGCCACCGTTTTTCCTCCGTCTGTTGACGTTGTGAAACCGGATAGGGATGCAGTAGGTGGGCCTGCGCACTCTACCGGGAGAAATCTACAGAAGAAGAATCGGGCATCATTGAAGCCACCGACTATTCGGCTTGAATTGTTGGGGTCGATCGCGAGGGTCGTCTCCGACTGAGGAAATGTACTGGTATCGCTTATGAATCGGAGACTATTTTGGCGGATAGTTTGGGGTCCGAAGATATTGACGGAAGAAGATGAAGAGGTGAGATTTAGGCCCTGCGTGCCGGGCTGAGCTCCAATGACCCCTGAAAGCCCCATGGATGAGAGGGGAGAGTGAAATCTGTTGCCAGATGAAGGATTGTACGAAACCATAACAGGATTTACGCTCGACGGTTGACCAGAGAATCCGGGTAACGCTAGCATTCCCACAATAGCTACAGATATGAGCAGAAGGATCCTGACTAGCTGCATAGGAGAGCCTGACGCCTCCACCGCCTTAAGTTTATGGATAAACGGTCCCAGCAAATAGCGGATCTCTCAGTACGGCGGATGGCTAGTTGAGCGATGATCTGGACTCACTCCGAAAAAAGTGCGATAGACAAAACATGATCTCTGCCATCAAGGTCTGTTGGTTGCAATTCTTACAAGCCGAAATTCCTGGAAGACTGTGACCTATCTGCCCAACGGCCGGTTCCAGAACGGAGCTGACCTTCACATACGGGCATCGAAGAAAGTCGGACTGCCCTCAAGATTCCCAGTTTTCGATCTGGAAGCTGTCCTGGAACTGTTTGCCTAAATTGGTTTGGGCGCTGATCAATTACTTCCAGTATCTATACGGTGTCCACCATACTGAACTAGTTTTTCGTGATGGACATAAGCCTCACTTGTCAGTAATCGCGTATTAGGCGTGAGATGGGACAACAATCCAACTTGACCTAGAGCTTCCAGACTCTTCTCATTTCTTAGGTCTGAGACCAAAGAATCGTCTTCTGAATATAGAAGGAACACCGATTGCGTAGCCCACCACTATTACTGCAGTCGATCCAATCGCGCCTAAGACGTACCAAATTGCAGGGCCGGACAATATTGAAGTCGGTTGTCGGGACGGAGGACTAGGCGAGATCCTCCAAGCTGAAATGTGAAGCTCCCAACCTGTGTAGTAGTGCCATGGCTGATCTACGTTCTGAGAGTTCCAATAGACGAAACCTTGGACATCTACCAATTTGCCTTTGCTGGGCGATGATGGGGCAATTCCCGAGGCTTTCCAGTCGCGATCTATTATCGCATAAAGTCGATGCATGAAACACGCAGGGCAGGGACTTGTTTGATTCGCCAAATTGAGTGTCGTTGAACAGCTCTGCCCATTTGGATAGGGCACGCCTCCCACGCCTCCGTTAGAAATGTCGTAATAGAAGCCGCAGTCCGCGACTGAGGAAGATAGAACCGTCAGATCGTGAATCTCGACGAAAGCAGGAACTCCGAGAATGGATGAACAGGGCGAAGAAAGGGGAGGGAGAAACGGATGCTCGGCCCTCTTCGAGAAGGGCCAGTTCGTAGGATTGCTCCCATAGGTCAAATTGCCATCTAGCTTGAATCCTCCGCCGCTATAGTCAGCACCCAATGAACTCTGATCCGTTTGATTGCGTTGTATCGTCACTGAGCCAAGAAGGTTTTCGAGGGTGGAAATAGTCGGGCTGCATGGGACCGCTGGGTTCCATGACCCTACACCCAGGAGTTGTTGGGTTGATCTAGAGTTACCTGCTGAGTCCATGCTCGTGAGCGTTAGGTTGTAGAAGCTATTCGATGAGTACGCATGAGTCGGGGACTGACCTGTTGCCTGCGTTCCGTCCCCGAAGCTCCACCTGTAAGTGTAAGGAGGGATTCCCCCAGCGGTAGAAACCGAGAACTGTACCTGATCTCCCGCAGCAGGGTTCGCGGGTAACCACGTCACAGCAGAAACCGGAGGTGGAAAGATGCTGAAAGAGTCCTGAAACATCCCCGAGAAATGGGTCTGGACATCGATCCTCCTATGGACATCAAGCGTTTCCGGGCGGCCGCAGGTTGACGACGGGAATTGGACGCGCGGTGAGCTGCTCGTAACGCGCGTAGAACGGATTCGCTGCGGTGAGCTTCGGCCAGAGCCGGCGGCGTTCCTCGCCGTCGGCGGCGTGCGCGACGATCGGGACCACATCGGGGCCGACCTGCACCCTCGCGTCGGGTGTCGTGGAGAGATTCAGCCACCACGCCGGATC
>CAYRXJ010000147.1:0-1647 GCA_964428235.1 uncultured Candidatus Bathyarchaeia archaeon
AACGGGGTCCCGAACTATTCCTTTCCCGAATCAGCTGTTCGATCTCTCGCCGCGATGTCCGAATACAAGCGGTGGATAGACAGACCGAGAACACAGGTCAAACACTTCGATGTTGATCTTGTCGGGGCTCAGAAGATCATCGCCAAAGCGAAACAAGCGGGGCTCACAAATCTCTCCCAGACAGACGCCATAGCCCTCCTCGCCGCCTATGGCTTGCCGGTTATCAGAACTGAAGTCGCGACAACTCGGCAACAATCAATCACTCTCGCCAAAAAAATTGGAACACCCGTTGCCATGAAAATCGTGTCACCTGATGTCATGCACAAGATCGATGTCGGCGCAGTGAAACTGGATCTCAACACCGACAATGATGTGGGGAACGCGTTTGACGAGATCATCAAGAACGTCCGCGCGTTTGACTCGAACGCGCGAATAGAAGGAGTTCTTCTCCAGAACTATGTTACGGGAGGCACTGAGACAATTATCGGTATTCACCGGGACCCAAAGTTTGGACCGCTTCTCATGTTCGGTCTCGGAGGAATCTACGTAGAAGCTTATCGAGACGTTTCTTTTCGGCTGGCTCCAATTAGGGAATTGAGTGCTACAAACATGATTGAACAAATTCGCGGCGGAAAAATACTCCAGGGATTCCGTGGCCAGCCACGGCGTGATATCGCGGCGATCGGTGATTGCATTGAACGTCTCTCACAGCTAGCAACGGACCTTGACGACGTCCAGGAACTAGATGTGAACCCGCTGCTCGCGTTCGAAAAAGGATGCAAAGCGGTCGACGCACGCGTGATTATCCGTTCCTCTTAGAGACCGACTCCTGCCCAGGGTCGGGGGACAGTCTTTTTTGTAGACAGAAAAGTTGACACAAATTGCACGTGATCTAGACCTGATTTCGCTAAATCGATAAAATGGCTTTGCAACTCAACCTGTACTGAAAATTCGCGAGGTGATTAGAAGAGATGAGAATGCTCTATAGTCTCTCCCTGTTTGCAATGGTATTATTCGTCTTCGCAACTCCCGTCAACGCGACATCTTCGTCTGCAGGTGTGGGTTTTGGACACTTATACTACAACGACACTATTGTCCGCACAGTTGTCACTCCGGTCGCGCTCCCCAACGAGGGAACGGACAATTTCTACAAGGTGACGAACGGTGCTAGCGGCCAGCTGGGAATCGCCAGCGTCGCACCTGGAGCCGACGGATACCACGGTGGACACTGGAAGGTATTCATCGTAACTTTCAACGAGGGCGTAACGCCGTTCCTGCTTAGGTCACAGGCCGAAGTGCTCTCCGCGCAGTCAGCAGGATCACTTACCGTAACACGCAATGGCCCCGCGGACTTCCTCTGCCCCGTACAACCATAGCGAATCGTCCTGACCCAAACGTTCGAACGCCGGAGGGCATCCTACTCCGGCTCCATTCCTTTTTCTCCCTGTTGAGATCAGATGCTCCGCCATCAGAAAGAATGAAAAACGGACCCGTTGATAGCTTCGCGTAGCGTTGAACAATTGTTTACAAGTGTAGAATTGCATCTTCATAGGTAACGTGGGTTCATCCTCGTAGAGAAGCGGTAATGGCTAAAGATCCTGTATGCGGAATGTTCGTAGAAGAGGGGCCTCACTCCCTCCAGACGAC
>CAYRXJ010000147.1:1747-3929 GCA_964428235.1 uncultured Candidatus Bathyarchaeia archaeon
AAGATCCTGTATGCGGAATGTTCGTAGAAGAGGGGCCTCACTCCCTCCAGACGACACGTTACGGGACGATCTATTATTTCTGCAGCGAGGCGTGTCTCGCACAGTTCACGGCGCCTGAGAAAAGTCTGGCTCGTCTGAAGAGGCTAGTCGCTCTCGGGGCTGCGCTCTCTATTCCGATCGCTGCTCTGACGTATCTACCGATCATTCTGGATCATGAAGTAAACAATCTCGTGATGTTCGTTCTATCCCTACCTGTCCAGTTTGGCGTGGGTCTCCGTTTCTACCGGGGCAGTTATGATGCTCTGAGATCCAGGATTGGAAACATGGACCTTCTCATAGCTCTCGGGACTTCCGCGGCGTGGATCTACAGCGCTGTAGTAACGTTCGTGCCTGGATTCTTCCCTGGTAGTGGAGCTTACTTTGAGACATCTGCGATCATTATCACGTTGATTCAGACCGGGAACCTTCTCGAGTACATTACCAAGGGCAAAGCGTCGGAAGCAGTCCATCGGCTCCTCAGCCTACAGCCCACAGTGGCTCACGTAATCAGAGGGAGTATCGAAAGCAGTATTCCCATTGAACAAGTAGTGACAGGCGATGTTCTAGTCATTCGTCCCGGTGAGAAAATCCCCGTTGATGGAAAGGTGATCGATGGAAGTTCGACGATCGACGAATCAATGATCACTGGAGAGAGTCTTCCGCGAGACAAACGCATCGCTGATCAAGTGATAGGCGCAACGATCAACAAGACCGGTCTATTGAGGATTCAGGCAACGAAGGTCGGTGAGGACACTGTTCTATCTCAGATTGCCAAGCTCGTCGAAGAAGCACAGGTCGGCAAAGCACCGTTACAACGTTTAGCTGACAAGGTCTCTGCTTACTTCGTCCCATCGGTCATACTAATCGCGACAGCGTCGGCACTCTTCTGGTACTTCGTGGCAGGCATTGGTCTCGCGTTCTCGCTTCTCGCGTTCGTCTCAGTCGTGATAATTGCTTGTCCGTGTGCTCTCGGCATCGCCACTCCCGCTGCCCTTCTAGTTGGAACCGGAAAAGGGGCCGAAAACGGAATACTGATCAAAGGAGGTGATCAACTAGAAGAGGCTCGAAGAGTCAACACTGTAGTTTTCGACAAGACAGGGACCCTTACCAAAGGTCAACCCTCAGTAACCGATGTCGTCCCGATTGGAAAATTCTCTGACATACAGATTCTCGGTTTCGCTGGAGCGGTCGAAAAGGGAAGCGAGCACCCACTTGCCCAGGCGATTGTAACTGCCGCAAACAACAAGAAAATTCCAATTCCAGATCCTAATGATTTCGAAGCTTTACCAGGCCTTGGAGTTAAGGCGACGGTTCAAGGACGAGAGATCCTTCTAGGAAATCCAGAACTCATGAACAAATTCTCCGTATCCACTAGTTCGTATGCGGAAAGGTTGGAAGAGCTACAGAATCAGGGAAAAACAGTCGCTTTCCTCGCGGTTGATCGACAGCCCTCAGCCATGATTGGGCTCGCTGATACAGTCAAGGACTCCTCAGCAAGAACCGTAGCCGCATTAAAGAAAATGGGTCTCGAGGTAGTGATGCTTACAGGGGACAATGAAAGAACCGCAAAGACAATTGCACAAGACCTTGGGATCCAGACCGTGATCGCAAATGTACATCCTGACCAAAAGGAGGAGGTCGTTAAGAAACTTCAAGCAAGCGGTAAGAAAGTCGCGATGGTCGGCGATGGAATAAACGATGCTCCGGCATTGGCAACGTCCGATGTTGGAATAGCAATTGGGAGTGGGACCGATGTGGCGAAGGAAACCGGTGGAATAGTATTGATCAAGGATGATATGACCGATGTTCCTAAGGCTATCAAGTTGAGCAAGGCAACAGTCAGCAAGATAAAGCAGAATCTTGTCTGGGCCTTCTTCTACAACATCGCACTCATACCAATCGCAGCAGGGGTCCTAGTGCCATTTTTGGGAGCAGGAATCTATCAAGTCCTGCCCCTGCTGGCCGGCGCAGCGATGGCGATTAGCTCAGTGACAGTAGTGTCAAACTCGCTACTGCTCAGAAGGGTCAAGCTAACAATCTAGGGGAGGTGAACAATTGCAAAAAGATCCAGTCTGTGGCATGATGATCGACGAGAAGAAGACAAAGCTCATGTCAACACATGACAACAAAACCTTCTACTTCT
>CAYRXJ010000148.1:0-3916 GCA_964428235.1 uncultured Candidatus Bathyarchaeia archaeon
GTTGGAAATGCCCTGCCGACCGGTGCACTTTTGGCGATAGGAGTCGGCCTCCCACTAGGCATTGTCGACTACGTTCTTTTAGCGGTAAGTTTTCCGCTGATTGGCCATCTCAGTCCTATCAGACGATTACCAATTCTAATAGTGATCTTCGTCATCGCTTTTCTCACGATGAGTCGAGCTTTCAAGATTTTCAGAGCATCGGACTTTGCAATATTGAAAGATGCTCTGCCCCACAGGTTCCATCCACAGTTGAGGACTATCGAGCATCTGATTGTCGGAAGAAAGAAGACCCGGGTTCATGGCGAGTCTGGCGGGCCCGGCGGGATTTGAACCCGCGACCTTCGGCTCTCCTCCATGAGATAGAGGGCCGACGCTACTGTCCGTACTGAGCTACGGGCCCGACACGAGCCGACAATCTCTCCAGTAAAATGCCTTCTTACGCCCCGATTGAATAGCGGGTCCTCAAGGGCATGAAAAAAAGGAGAAAGGAGAGGGAGAGAAGGGAGTGCAGGAATGTCTACTGTTTCTTTGAGAGATTGCCGAGCCGCATCATGACCATCGCTAGAATTGCAGTTGCAATTACAAGAACGATAAGAGTAGCAACTGGTATCCACTCCTGAATAGCAGACAAAGCCGACGGGTTGTAGACTGCAATCGCAATAGGTATGCCGAAGTCAAAGCCCTCATAGCGGGTAGTGGAGTTTGTTCCGAGAAGGATGCACGCAGACCAAGTTCCGAACTTGTTGTTCGTATTCCCCGGGCAACCAAACTGCTGCCGGCTGTTGGTACCCCACCAAGAAGGAATGGTAAATGATTGTGTAGTGTAGGAGTAATTGTTAGAGCCGCTGGTGGCGAGGGCTATAGCTGGGGAAAAGGTGTACGAGTAATTAGCGGTGAACCATTTTCCGTTGGGATCGTAACCGGCCCATGGCCAGAATATTGTGATGTTGCGAACTAGAAGCGGATTTCCGATGGTGTTGATTATTGATACCGTCATGGTCCCGGAGTCGCCGGGGGCGTATGCCGACCTGTCGGGGCGTGTGTTGACAGTTGGCTGGGCGTGGGCGGGTACGCTTACAGCGGCGATCACAAGTGCGAGAAGAGAGAGCGCTAGTACGGGGTGCTGAATTTTTTTCCTCATGAAAAAGTCTTCCGTCCCGAGCAGTGAGTATAAGCCGTATTGCTAGTCTCGATAACTGGATCTTCCGTTGCGGGAAAACTTGATACGCAGTGACGAATTGCCCCCACTTCGGGGCTCGTCGTCTAAGACGCCGTTGAAGCGTCGGCGAAGCCTGGTTAGGACGTCGCCCTGACACGGCGAAGGTCGCAGGTTCGAATCCTGCCGAGCCCACTTCAGAACTCTAGGGACTCCAACTAGTGCGAGTGATTCCCCGATGTAGACGAACCCGCTGAGTAGTCTATTTGCTTAACATAAGGGTCATTGGGACCGAGAATGAACCCGTCATTGTCGCAAATGAATATCTTGAGTCGGCCATTCCAACGCATGATCTGGCTGCATCGAGGGCATTCAACTTTAGCCAAGGACTAATCCTGCTCTCTATACTCTCGAGGACTTGCTAGAAGTCGAAACTGGTTCTAGACTATTCTCGTTCGATTGATCTTCTTGTTTTGCCACGAGTAGCGTCTGAGCTTTTTTATCTCGCCGAACCCGCAGGCAGCACACCTCTTTTTCCGGACGTGGTAAGCGTGACGCCCGCATCTGCGGCATCTTATGTGAGTGCCCTTGCCGCCTGCCTTTCCGAGTGATGTCGTTCCCTTGCTACCCATCTAAGGCCCTCTCGCGATGACCTTCGAGGGTGTTGAAAGATAAACGTTCCATCAGGCCCGACGGTGAAGATTGGACGTCAATTCTTCCAAGACACGATCGACTTCACTTTTCAATCTCGGATCATCAGTCGTTGGCTTGTCCCGCATGTGAATTGGCGGAGCTTCTCCGGTTTGGCTGACGAAACCTCTTGACCATCCATCAGGAATGACATTGTCGAGTCTTTTATTCGCAAGCGACCCAAACGCCGTGGTCCATGCTCGGGGGACGT
Organism: uncultured Candidatus Bathyarchaeia archaeon; assembly: GCA_964428235.1. GTDB lineage: Archaea > Thermoproteota > Bathyarchaeia > 40CM-2-53-6 > 40CM-2-53-6 > 40CM-2-53-6. The sequence continues at coordinate 2,058 of CAYRXJ010000148.1, forward strand.
TGGAAAGGGTATACCCTCCCCCTCCGAAGAGGATCATTCGGCCGCCGCATAATTCGTGTGCAAGAGAATGCATAGTGGAAACAACTTCCGCGTAGGTTCCTTCGGTTAATCGCAAGTTCGCTAGGCGGTCATTTTCATGACCGTCAACCCCACATTGGACAAGTATAATCTCAGGACGGAACTTTCTCGTTGCGTCAGGTGTAATCTTATGAAACGATCTGAGGAACGATTCGTCTCCGGTCCCGGGTGGCAGCGGCACGTTTAGCTTTAGTCCCTTGGCTTCATGTTCTCCGAGCTCATCCGTAGACCCTGTGCCAGGGAACAAGTACAGGCCGCTCTCATGAAAATCAATGTCTAACACTCCTGGGTCATCGTAGAACCCGTACATCACCCCGTCGCCATGATGGGCATCGATGTCTAAGTAGAGGAGTCTGTGAACGTTGTATTTTTTCTTGAGATAGTTGATGCTAATAGCGGGGTCGTTGAAAATGCAAAATCCCGACGCTCGTTCAGGGTGAGCGTGATGCAGGCCGCCGGACGGGTTGAAAGCGTGATCAAATTCTCCAGTCATGATCTTGTCGCAAGCTTCTAACGAGGCTCCGACAACCAGACTGGTCGCCTCGAAACAACCCTTGAACGCAGGAGTATCGCCCGCATCAAGGAGTCCGATTCCTGTTTTGCTGTACCTCTGAACCAGCCTGACATAATCTCTTTCGTGGAAAAGAAAGATTTCTTCTTCCGAGGCCACTCTCGGTTCCGTAACCTTGTTTGTTTCGTCGAGCAACTCTTTTGCTCTGATCAATTCGTAGGTCAGCTTGACTCTTATCGGACGAAGAGGGTGGGATGGGCCAAGGTAATAGTCCTGAAATCTCTCTGAATAGACAAGAGTCGTCTTGCCACCCACGAATAATGCACCCTTTTTTTGATATGTCACTCTACGTGGGCGAGAGCTAGGGGCGATTTTTCGTAGACTCGAACTGATTTGATGTTTGTGAACTCTAGCATTCCGTATCTTGATAGTTCGCGTCCCATTCCGCTGTTCCGGACTCCGCCAAATGGCATTCGAGGGTCGGAGACGAGAACATTGTTCACCGTTACCAGGCCCGCCGAAATTTCTCGCGCGACTTTTTCGGCGCCTCGCGTGTCGTTTCCCCAGATTGTTGCTCCGAGGCCGAACTCCGTTTGGTTTGCTGATTGTAAAGCCTGTGCATTGTCCTCCACGGCCATAACTGGCGCAACGGGCCCGAACGTCTCCTCGTTCATTATTCTCATGTTCGATGAGACATCAGTGATGATCGTCGGAGAATAAAATGAGCCTTTACGACTAATCCTCTCTCCGCCCAATACCACACGACCACCTTGATCCACTGCGTCCATTACCTGCGAGTCCAAAGTCAGTAATGCTTCTTCTCGGACCATTGGTCCGATGTCTGTTTCGGGACTTACGGGATCTCCTACTCGCAAGGATTTTGTCTTCTTCACAAATTTGTCCAGAAATTCGTCATGGACTTGTTTGGTGACGAAGATTCTCTTGGAAGCAATGCAGCTCTGTCCATTGTTGATGAAGCGGCCCGCAACGGCCCCCGTAGATGCTGCTTCGATATCTGCGTCTTCGAGCACAATTAGGGGATCGCTACCTCCCAATTCAAGGACACTCTTCTTCAACTGGCGGCTTGCTCTTTGAGCGACCGTTCGTCCGGCTTCGACGCTTCCCGTGAATGAGATAGCGTTAACATCCGAGTCTATCAGTGAATTTGCTACTTGTGAGCTTCCAAGAACGATGTTGAAACATCCGCGCAGCGGCTCAATTTCTTCGAAAATATCTCTGAGAGCGAGTCCCGATTGGGAAGCAATACTCG
>CAYRXJ010000149.1:0-3834 GCA_964428235.1 uncultured Candidatus Bathyarchaeia archaeon
CCCCGAGCGCTCCGCCAAGCCTAGAAGTATTTCCGATGGCCTGCCTGATCTTCAAGATTTGCTGGTAATAATTCAGTCCCTGGAGATAATCGCCTTCCGCACAGTAGATGTCGCCAATGTAGCGGAGTGTTTCATCTTCTCCGGATAGATCATTTACCTCCCGGAATAACGCTAGCGACCGATTAGCGTGATCAAGAGCCCACGAATGATCATTATGTTTCAGATAGACCTGCGCGATCAGACGATTAGCGTTCGCCTGTCCCAGACGGTCCCCCTTCTTCCGATAATAGTTCAGAGCATCCTCGAGATTTTGCATGGCGTCATCTTTCTGCCCGAGAAAAGTACACGCTTCCCCAATCGCCAGCTGGGCCTCAGCAATCTTCAACTCATCTCGAGCAATATTCGCGAAGCCCAAAGCCCTCTCGCCCTCTTCTCTGGCCTCCTGATACTCTCCTAGTCGTGTGAGTTGTTTTGATTTCCAGGCGTGCGATTCTGCTAGCCTGCTCTTGTCCGATAGCGCCTCCGCCAAGGACAGCATTCGTTCAATCTCGACGGATTCCTTGGCCACCTGTCCCTGGCGAGAATACTCCTGGACAAGCGAGAGAGAAATCCGGTATTCTCGATCTCTCTGAGGAGTAGTATTTCGTGAGAGAACGGTCGACTCGCTGGACGCTACCAAGGGCGGGTCTATCCCCGAGAATGCTCTGTCCAGCCATTAAACCCTGCCGAGGGATTCTCCTGATAGAGGTCCCGGAGCCGCTCTCAGCGGACCATTATGCCGTTGAGCCAGATGTCGAAGCCGTTCGTACTCGCTTCTGACTTGAGTAGCTTGAGATTCTCGTCTGAGGCAAGCTTCTGGAGGCTCGCCCTACCAGTCGTAAGCAGTAACGTTGGTTTCAGCGAGACTTTTCTAGAATCCAGTTTCGTGTTCTGTAGATTAGTGTAGAGGATCATTTTCAACAAACCATCCTTGATCTCTTCTGTCGACGGAAGCCCTGGATTATCCGTGTGTCTTCCCTCGATCACAAGGACACTATCTTTCGTTCCCCGAGCCTCATCCGCAGTAAAACGGTAGACACTACCAAGACTATCCTTGATGACGACCTCTGGTTTCTCCCCAGCGGGCCCCTCCTTAGCCCGTTTTCGCGACACGAACAACTGTCTCTCTCCAACAAGACCGGAAACACCCTTCTCCACAATCGACAATGGATGCATTCGCACCTTCACTTTTTTCGAGATCCCTCTGTAGAGAGCAAACGCGGTCTTTGCCAGTTCTCCAATCCTCTCTGTCTGCGAGAGGTTCCAGTGAAGAGCGCTAGAATGATACGAGAGAAGATAAACCAGTTGTCTATTAAAATAATCCAGTTCAAATTTCTGCTCGGTATTCTTGTTCTTGGACTCCTTGCTCTTCTCGGCATTGCGGTAGTAGCCAATGATCACGTAGACTCCGAGAAGGCTCATCAGCGACACCGTGTCCCACTGGAGAAAATCCAGATCACCACCCTCTCCCTCGTCAATGAAAACCGGAATTATCGTCACTCTCTTTCCCGCAAACCACAGCGTATCGTATACCCCGGCATACGGGTAAGACCCAGCAGGTTTCGGCGAGGTCCACCAGCTCACAGCGAGACTCTTCCCTGCTTCCACTTCAAGCAAGAACGACGAGTGACTAGCGAGCGCCTGTTCAAGAGATGATATCCGGAATTGTTTCAGGCGGCGTCCGAGCTTTGGAGAATATTTCAGTCCGGTAATTTCCGCGGTTATCTTCAAGGGACCCGGGCAGAGTTTACGCTGTGTTTTGTTCCTTACTGTGATCAGAAAGGAAGAGCAGCGGAACGAGAAAGACGAGGCTCAACCCGGCTCCACCAAGCCACGCCGCAGAATATCCATAGGTTCCTGCCAGATATGAGAATACCAAGGGTGGCCAGACCGATCCCGTTAGCGAGATGCAGTTCACCCATCCGATAACCAAGCTCTCGTATTCCTTCTCGACACCGCCCAAGTCCCTTGCCGCCGCAAAAGCAACGGTGAACGCGGGACCAGTCGCAACTCCAGCAATGAACACTCCGAGCCCTGCTCCAAATAATGAAGAGACCGAGGCGACGACTAGCGCGAGAACGACTCCGGAGCCCGACACCAGGAGTATTCCCCTCGGCTTTCCCAGAGAATCATAGAGAGAACCTCCCAGAACCGCGGTAAATATCGGAATGACAGTAATCATTGAAACCACCAGCCCGGCAATAGCACCTGTCACACCGAGCCCGGATTGGAGATAGAATATCATGAAGCTCGAGATCAGAACGCTTCCTATGTTCGCCTCCAACGCCGCAAGACCCAGCTGAACAAGGACCTTCTTTCTCAGGATCGTTTTCAGTCGACCAGTTGAGATCTTGAACGCATTGTCCCTCTCATCCTTCGGAACCAACACTATGATCACGAGAGTGGAAATGATCCCGAGGCCTCCACTCAGCACGAGACTGGGACGCCAGCCAGTCGCTCCGGCGATGAGAATCCAGCCGAACAATCCGAAGATCCCGCCGACGTCAAACGCGCTGTTCACCAAACCCGTTCCAAAGCCTGACCGACTTCCCAGGAGCCTCGTGACCAACACGACCATTGGTGAAAACACCAAGGCCATTCCAACGCCTACGACAAACCGGAGAACCGCGACCTCCGCCAGGTTGGCGGAGAAGGAGGTCCCGAGAGCTGCTAGAGATGAGATGAACATTCCGGTTGTAACGGCTCGTTTCGGACCCCATCGGGCCGCAACCAATCCGCCTGGAAGTTGAAACAGACCAACACCAAGATAGAAGCTGGAAGTCAGAACCCCAAGCCCCCCGACCCCCGCTCCGAGGTCTGGGCTCATCAGGTAAAACAGCGCGCCTATGTTCAGCCAGTTGATACCGTATGCGATCCTTGCAAAGACAAGGGAGGCAACCGCTCCTCTTTGCGTTTGCTGAACAGACAAGCGCATCCCGGGCGCAGTCCTCTTGGTCTTTGTAAACTGTTTGGCCTAAACGAAAAACCTAACACGGGAGAACATCGACTCTCAACCTCGTAAACAGGTCAGACAAGTGCGGAAACTAATCGTCAGCTGCATGGTCACCTTAGACGGATACTATGAGGGTAAAGGCCGAAGCCTCCCCGCTCTATTCGAATACGAGCACGAAGACTACGCGAAAGACAACAGCCTAGACCACTACAACCTCGCGCGAATGCGCGCAGCCGACACCCTTCTATTCAGTGGTCGACAATCCTTCCTCGGCTTCAGAGACTACTGGTGGAACCGAGACAAACAACCAGGCACCTCCCAAGTCAGACAAGAAACCTCTCACGTCATGAATCCAATGGACAAGATCGTCGTCTCCGACAAATTGACAGAGAAAGAACTAGCCCCGTGGACCAACACCCGCATCATACGCATAGCCGACTCGCACAAAGAGATCAGAGCGCTCAAAGAACAAACGGGAAGAGATCTCTTGATTCTCGGAGGCCGAACACTCTGGAACGACCTCCTAGCTCAAGGCCTAGTGGACGAGCTGCACCTGATGATCTTCCCCCTAATAGCTGGAGAAGGAACACCGCTCTTCACCGGCCAGCCCAAAGTCTCACTCAAGCTCGTCAGCGTATCCACCCGACAAGACTCCGGAACCATCTTCGCCACATACAGACCAAGCCAACCGAAACCATAGCCCTAAGGACAAATCCAAACCCCCAATTTTCTTTGACTTCCCATACGAACGGAAAACTGAACACGGTCACCTCCCAGCTAGAGAAAGATGTCAGCCGGCCTGTCTCGGTTCAGAGAAGCTCTATTCGATCTGCTGGAATCTA
>CAYRXJ010000150.1:0-2205 GCA_964428235.1 uncultured Candidatus Bathyarchaeia archaeon
GAAGCCTGGAATATTCAGGTATACTTCATCGACGGATGACCAGAGCCCGCCTTCGCCATAGTAGATCTGGGGAGATTGGGTAAGATTCCAGATCTTGCTAACGTCGACGCTTTGGGTTGTCGCTGCGTTGACAGCTAGGATCTTTTCTGAATGAGTAAGGAGTAAGTGTTGCGTGCGCCAAACGTCAGGGTCATTTGCGAATCCAGCTTCTACCAGTTGCAGAGCTGATACCCAATACTCTGTATGGTTGAGGAAGATAATGTCCACCGGAGCGTTGTCGATCGACATCCAGTTCACGCCGACAAGCGGTTTCATGTTGAGCTGGGCTGACTGGTTAGTGAATATCCGAATGTGATCTAAGGTGTTAGTTTGGTTACTGTTGCTGGTGATGAGGGATTGGTCGGCGCTGGTTACCGAGTCTACCCCGTAGGCCCAGCGAGTATACTGGATAGTTGGGACATAAGCTGGGTTCCATTGATAGTTGATGTACTGTCCTGACTGGGCTCGGAGATATGTTCCGTAGACTGGGAGTGTGACCGTTGAAACCAGGACGATCGCAAGGATCATGAGCCCTTTGATCCTGGTTATCTTCACATGGAGTATTCTCTGAGTTCGAGTGTATCCGGCGAGAAAGATAACACCGATCATCAGAATTACGATGGTGTTCAAGATGTACGCTGTCCCGACGTCGTAGACCCAGGCGCCGCTGCTCAGGACCGCGTAGATCATGGGTAGAGAAATGATGATGAAGAGGTTGCTGAGAGCCACACGGGACATTCCGAAGGCTCTCTTGGAGAGACCCACGATCGCATTGGCCAATAGTGAGATGCCGAGTCTGATTCCAACAACCGCAAACGTTAGGCTGATGATCGACAAAATGAATTTGAACGCTTCGAATGTGAAGACGTGGTCAACGCCGAAGCTTGCAGGCACCTGATATGTTCCGGAAAGCCTCATTCCAAGAATAGCAAAGTAGCTCTGTACTTGTGAAAACCAGGTTGTGTTTGTCTGGACGAGATAGTTTTGTATTGTAACAAATCTCAGCGCGATGTCATTGGCCAAGGCCGCGCTGATTCCGAGGGCGAGTAGAAACTTGATGCTTGTCCAAGCTAGGAACGAGGGAGATGAGATGGCGAACTTGTCGTTCCATTGTAGTTTGCCATTCTTCGATAGGATTGCATGGTCGAGATTCTCGCCGACATCCCAGTCGAACGCGGGTCGCTGCGTTGAAGATTCGTAGTAGCTTCGTCTTCTGTTGGCGCTCTGCATTATCTCTCCGAGGTTTGTCCGGGCGAGCAGTCGGAGGATTCCAAGAAGCCTACTGTGCATGTACCAGTGTTTCTTACCGTCACCTCCCAAAGTCGTAGAGATTCTTGGGTCGCTGAGCATGAACGCAGCGGTGAGGAGGAGCGTTGTCCAGATGACAGCACCGTTCAGGTATTGAAGATTGAGAAAGTTGATTCCGGCTTTTGTCGCGTAAGTTGAGTATTTCACGTCAAAGGCAAGACCATTGTTCATTCCAAGCGTGAACGCTGCGAATCCCGCCAGCCCGAGAATGATGTAATAGACTACCCAGGCGGTTCGGGACCCTGTTTGTCGCTGTACTCGGGTCGCGAGAAACGAGCCGACAAGAACCAGGGCGAGCATCAGACCTGCGATAGCAACGAACTCTGTTGCGAGAACCCAGAGTCCAAGGCTAGTGTTGAAAACCGAAAGCTCTCGGAGAAGCGCGAGTTGCACGCCCAGAACAACTAGGATCGCGATAATTCCAGTTAGGAGGCCTATTCTGAAGGGATTCCTCGATCCCACTCGGACTTCTGCCAAAGTCTACTTGCCTAGCTCAACTCGGGAAGTACAATGAGATAAACCCAATTCGAGTCATAAGAGGTCATAAGCAAAGATCTTCTCGAAGTCTCTGCGCCTCGGCTCACTCCAGAGGTCTAAGGGCACCAATCTCCCTGCCTGTTTCCCTATCAGAGTCTGCCTTTCAGAGCCGCACTTCGAGCACTTTCCACGAGGACCACCGTCAACATGGTGGCACGCTTGACAGAGAGAGAGTGTCCGGGAAAACGTGAACTGCTTTACTCCTGCTTGCCCAAGTTGCTGTGAAGCTCGCACTAGTCCATCTGGACTGGATTTCTCTCCGATCTGCAGAGGAAGTATCGAACCACCATCAAGGAACTTTTGAACTTCTCCCTCTACGTG
>CAYRXJ010000150.1:2305-3810 GCA_964428235.1 uncultured Candidatus Bathyarchaeia archaeon
AGGCCGAGAAGGCTCACTTCTGCCATGGGATGGGACCCGTAATACTTGCCTCCGTCCGTTGTCCATGACAAGAGTGGTAGGAGACCGTCTTTCATTCGCTCTTGGGTTGCTTGTGCACGAATCTCTAATGCTTTGACGCTTTCTTCGACAGCGTTTGTGATCCCTAGAAGGAATCGCTCGTCCCTGCCCGCTGATTCATAGGCTATTCGTGGAAGATTGACTTGGACGCTTCCGACCAGTGCGCCTCTCGCGAAATCTCCTCCATTGTTGGCAACTAGAACACATCCATCTGAAGTCACAGTGTAAAATTCTCCGGGGCTTTGTATCTGGTAATTTATGATTGAATGCGTTCGTGATGTTTCATACCCAAGTGATACAACGCCATTGGGATCCGCGAGCTTGTTCCGGTCGAGCTTCAAAGTAATTGAGGGATTGAGAAGTGGATTGTCTTTCGTTATTTCTCTGGCGGCGTCGATTATGGTTCGAAGCAGTTCTTCGGACTCTTGTACATAGTCACTGTAGATCCCCTCGATCTTCCCGTTGGGGCCGATCGCGTCTAATTGATTGAGAACGTATGGAATTGTCTCGTCAAGACCTATTGAAGAAGTGAGGGGAACTTTGTTGGAGAATCCTTCCCAGTTTAGCTGGGACAAGAAAAGTCGGACCGCTTCCTGAACTCGTTGACTAGGAACTCCTTTGATGAAGGGTGCGAGAATGAGGTTTAGATGATCGAAGACCTGTTCCGTAGATACTTCACTTTCTGTCACTCGGGCTAGACGGAGGATTGTCCCAAGAGCACTTTCAATCGATGAAGGTGGCTGTGATCCTGGGAGCCCTGTCCGGAAGAATGGGCGTGGGTCATGGGAGAACACGCTTGGTTTCAGAATCCAAGACCCGGCATCTTCCATGTGGACTTGTCCCGAGAAATGTGCGTCTACTAGATCTCTGGGAAGTCCGTTGAGTAGGACGTATTCTTCAGTTACAGCAGCGCCAGCGGCTGACTGGACCCAAGCGGTATCAAGGTGTTTCTGGCTCGCCTCTTTCAAGAGGACTGTTACCTCGTTGACTGGCAGTCCAAGTCGGGTTAGTTTGTGACGGTACTCCTCTAGTTTCCTCTCCACTAGAATCGTATTAACAAGTTCGCGGACAAGTGGAGCGGTGAGGTAGGTCGTTCCGAAGCGCAAGAGCCTCTCTTCAGCCTCTGCCGCAATCTCGCTCGCAAGGCTCTGAGGCATACCTGCTTCAGTGACAAGCGACGATGCGATCCTTGTCCGATCAAATTCTTCAATAGTCGTTTTCGAGGTCCGGACAAACAGCTTTCCTCTTTTGACCGCAATCCACTCATCAAGATCTCTGGAAAACTCGACAAGCATCTTGCCAAGGTCGGTGATTCCGTACTTTTTTGTGCCTTTTTCGTTCGCGATAAGACCTGCTTTACGAAGGGTTTTGAGGTGGTAAACGAATTTTCCAGCGTCCCGCACAGGATCCATCTTCGCCTCGTACAT
>CAYRXJ010000151.1:0-3795 GCA_964428235.1 uncultured Candidatus Bathyarchaeia archaeon
TTTCCTGGCGGTGGATTGGGGGAACTGGTCTTAGAATTGCCTTCGACATGCCCGACCTTTACGGTTACGTTCCTGAAAGTCCTCGCGCTGAGGGTGAGGTTGGACGCTGTGGCGTCTCTGTGGGCTCTCTGAAAGATATGGAGATCATATTGGACGGTATTCCCCTCGAGAAAGTCAGTACCAGCATGACGATCAACGCTCCCGCGTCCGTGCTGACAGCAATGTACGTCGGTGTCGCTGAACGACAAGGAGTCAAGCCGAAGGAACTGCGTGGAACTGTTCAGGCGGATATTCTGAAAGAGTACATTGCTCAGAAGGAATGGGCGTTTCCGCCGGAGGCCCATCTCCGGATCATCCGGGACATGATGGTTTATTGTACGAAAGAGATGCCTCAGTGGAACTACATCAGCATCAGCGGATACCACATTCGCGAAGCCGGTTCGAGCGCTGTCCAGGAGCTCGCCTTCACACTAGCGGATGGGTTTGCGTATGTGGATCTCGGGCTTGAGGCTGGTCTCAAGATTGAGGATTTCGCGCCTCGTCTCTCATTCTTCTTCAATTGCGGAATGGACTTTTTCGAAGAAGTCGCCAAGTTCCGCGCCGCTCGCCGAATATGGGCTCGTGTCCTCAAGGACAAGTATGGAGTCAAAGACTCACGATCGCTGCTATTGAGAACGCACGCGCAGAACTCCGGCGCGTCCCTGACCTGGCAGCAACCACTCAACAACATTGTGAGAACAACCATCGAAGCCCTTGCAACAGTTCTCGGAGGGACACAGTCCCTCCACACAAACTCGTACGATGAAGCATGGGCACTACCCTCTGAGGCCGCGGCGACTGTCGCTTTGAGAACGCAACAGATCATAGCCGAAGAGACAGGTGTTGCGGACACCATTGACCCCCTAGCCGGGTCCTACTATCTCGAATGGTTGACTGACGAGATGGAAGAAAGAGCCTTCCAGTATTTCGACAAGATAGAGCGGGCAGGCGGATTGTTGAACGCTATCAAGACGGGTTTCATCCAACGCGAGATCGCCCAGAACTCCTACCGGTATCAGCAAGAACTTGAGAAGGGAGAGAGAATCGTTGTCGGCGTGAACAAGTACCAGATCGAAGAGAAGAAACCGATTGATACATTGAAGATTAACGAGGAAGCGCAGCGGCGCCAAGTAGCCCGTATGAATACGGTTCGGGAGACACGGGACAAAGCGAAGGTCGAGGAGGCCCTCAGCGACCTACAACGGACTTTCAAGAATGAAAAGGCGAACTCAATGTATCCAATGGTCAAAGCCGTCAAAGCATACGCGAGCCTCCAGGAGATCATGGATGTTGGCCGGAAAGTCTTCGGTGACTACAAAGAACCCCCGATCCTCTAGTCACAGAGCCAGCGCAACTTCGAAGAAGAGACTCTCTCCCGAGTCAGAGAGGATCGCCTATACGGTCAAAGAACTAGACCCTAAGACCTGGCCTGATTTCGAGAAGTTCTTCGCCAAACACAACGGGGTCCAGGGAGGATGCTGGTGCACCTTCTATCACCACTCCGAAGGACGACTCCTCAAACAAGGAATAGATCGAGAAGAAGCGATCAAACTCAACCGGCAAGAAAAGAAGACTCTCGTTAGTCGAGGCAGATCCCACGGGATTCTGGTCTATGCCGGCGCCCAGGCTGTCGGCTGGTGCCAGTACGGTCTGAAAAACGAACTTCCACGGATCGACTCGCGCAGAAACTACAGCGCACTAGATCTCGCTGACGAACCGAGCCAGAAACTCTGGCGACTTACGTGTTTCTTTGTCGACAGAGATTACCGGAAGAAAGGAGTTGCTGGAACAGCATTGAGAGCCGCGCTAGACTCAATTCGGAAACAAGGTGGAGGAATAGTCGAAGCCTACCCTCCGACATCCAAGGAGGGAGGATCATGGGCACTATGGTTCGGAACAGTAGCAATGTTTGAGAGGGAGGGATTCAAAGCGCACAAGAAGCTTGGCGAGAAACACTTGCCAATGCGCAAAACGATCGCGTAGACAAGGCTGATTCAACCACGAAGAATACCAAGAAGAGTCGTAACGATACTGGGCTCTGGAAGACCCTAGACAGCAGAAAGATCGGCTCTATCGGGAACGTCAGCCTTCACCGCGAGAACATTGTCAACACGAAGGGTTTCCGTATGGTTCATTCGAGGTTGACAATGCCGAACTTCTCAATTGTTCTGCCCCTGCTCGAACCTGACAAAGTCGTGATGATCTGGAACTACCGGCCCGGTATCCGAGGCTGGGAACTGGAGCTGCCAGCAGGGCACATCGAGGATGGCGAAGACCCTGAGACCTGTGCCAGACGAGAGCTGGAAGAGGAGGCAGGATACCTTGCAGGTTCCTGGAAGAAGCTTGGATGGTTCCATCCCTCGCCAGGAATGTCTGACCAGAAGTGCTACGCGTTTCTCGCACATAATCTGAAGAAAGGAACTGTGAGTCGAGAACCGTACGAGTTTGGAATGAAGGTTAGGACAATGTCTTTGCGAGAAGCTTATCGAAAGCTCTGGCGCGGAGAGATAATTCACGCGCCCACAGCATCAGTGCTAGGCATTGCTCAGCCTGGACTGCTAGGAAACGAGAAATCTACTGTTTCGCGCCACAGTTAGTGCAGAACGAATTGCCCGGTGCCAGCGGCATACCGCAGGACCTGCATTTTGCCGTCGCGGTTGCTGGAGCTTGTACTGGCGCGGGAATTGAAGGTGCGAATGAAAGGGAGGGCGGTGCTGCGGCTGGAGTGTATTGCGTCTGGGAGCCGAGTGCTGGTGGAGTGCGGAGAGTTGGTTGCAGATTCATCGTGGGCATGTAGCTCGGTATCGACCCTTTGCCGAAGAAGACCTTGACGTGCGATCTGGTAAGATAGATGATCATTATGATCCAGAATCCCAGCGCGTAGAAGGCTTGCAGGACCCCGAGAAACGCTACGTACGCCGCTCCGAGAATGGAGATTATCGAAAAGATCATTCCGAGAGTCCACGCCCAGTGTCTCCCGTGTAGGAATCCGACGCCTGTCGCGAGCCAGATGAGACTGAAGAAGAGAACAACTCCGCCAATCACAAGACCAAGGGCCCCGATCAGAGAGCCCACGGCTGGAATAGTCGAGAACAGAGCTGCGACCCCGATTATTGCTAGGCTTGCTAAAAGTCCGAGTACGCCGATGAGTATCTGGATTATTCCGAGGAGTGTTATTCCGATTGGACGCGATGGTCTCTGCATATCGAACGAGAACGTGTCTGAGACTCGCGTGGTGTTAAGGAGAATGTTACCAGTCCTACGGAGCCACGCCACAGTTCCGGCAGAAAGTAGCTCCGGCAGGAATTGTCTTCCCGCAGTTCCCACACAGTCGGTCGAATGAAGTTGAGGCGGAGCGCGCTTCTGGCACTGGATTGTACGCCCTTCTTCCGAAGAATACAAGGACATTGGGTCTGGTCAGATAGAATAGTTCTACGATTGCGACGACTATTCCAAAGATCCCCGCGGAGGGCAATGAGCCGATGCTTATTCCTGCTGTCAGGAGGATAACGCTGATCAACGAGCTAACAACCCCGAATGTCCAAGCCCAACCGTTACCATCAAGGTAGCCGATTCCGACTACGAAGGAGAGAATGCCCATTACCGACAAAGAAGAATGAGACAAGCGGTGAAAACGCGATCAGAAGAAAAGCGGTTAGAAAAGAAAAATTAGCGCCTATGATCGAGAGAAGCGCTAGAATCGTAACGCCGAGAGGTCTAGGCGGTCTAGACTGAAACGGCAAACTAGATGTTAGC